>NZ_JBFRTQ010000100.1:0-218 GCF_041474195.1 Vibrio sp. 10N.222.52.C3
CTCTATGGTGACTTGTCTATTTAATAGACAAAGTCGAAATTAAAGCCTGGCGATGTCCTACTCTCACATGGGGAAGCCCCACACTACCATCGGCGCTATTGTGTTTCACTTCTGAGTTCGGCATGGAATCAGGTGGGTCCACAATGCTATGGTCGCCAAGCAAATTTTAAAATTCGGAAAACTGTATTTAAAAGTCTCTTCAAACTCATTCAAGCGTT
>NZ_JBFRTQ010000101.1:0-60042 GCF_041474195.1 Vibrio sp. 10N.222.52.C3
TCCTCCTACTCGATTCTATCCTTGCTAGATGCTAGATGCTAGATGGAACAGCTTGTTGTGCTTGCTTCTTATCTAACGCACCACTGAATCGAGTCAGAACAAGAGCGATCAGAACAATCACAGCACCTACCCAAGGGGTGTTCATTAATCCAGATTTTGCGACAATCAAACCACCGCCCCATGATCCCAATGCAATACCGACGTTGAAGGCTGCAATGTTCAACCCAGAAGCGACATCGACTGCGTCTGGTGTGTATTTCTCAGCCAGTTTCACAACATACACTTGTAGCCCCGGAACGTTACCGAATGCAAATGCACCCCAAACCAAGATGGTAGCAACGGCTGCGTAAGGGTTCACTGCGGTAAAGTTGAATACTACCAGTACCGCGGCTAAACCAGAGAAGATAACGGTCAGTGCTTTAATCGGGCCCATCTTGTCGGCCATTTTTCCGCCCCAGATGTTACCTACCGCCACTGACACACCGTAAACCAACATGATGAGACTGATAGAGCTCGAATCAAATCCTGATACGTTTTCCAGTATCGGAGCAAGGAACGTAAACGCTGTGAATGTACCGCCATAACCTAGTGCTGTGATAGCGTAAACCAACAGCAAGCGTGGTTGAGTTAGAACCTTTAGTTGTGCCGAAATCTTCGCCGCTGGTGGTTGCTTAAGGTTGCTTGGAACCAAGATAGCGCTACCGATAAGAGCAATAAGACCAAGCAAGGCAACGATCAAGAAGGTTGCTTGCCAGCCAAAGGTTTGGCCGATGTAAGTGCCCAGTGGTACGCCGGTCACCAATGCAACCGTTAAACCCGTAAACATGATCGCAATGGCACTGGCTGCTTTATCTTTTGAAACCAAACCTGTCGCGATGGTCGATCCAATCGAGAAGAACACACCATGGGCAAGGCCGGTCAAAATTCGTGCGGCGATCAGCGTGTTATAGCCTGGAGCTTGCCACGCCAATAAGTTACCAATGACAAACAATGCCATCACGGTCAGCAACACCGCTTTACGATTCCATTTACCGGTTAATGCCGTTAACACTGGCGCACCAATAGCAACGCCAAGCGCGTATAAACTGACTAATAGGCCCGCCGATGGCAGAGATACATTCAAGTCGCTCGCCATGGTAGGAATCAAGCCTACGATGACAAATTCTGTGGTTCCGATGGCAAAGGCGCTGAGCGTCAATGCAAGTAATGCTAGTGGCATAATCATCTCTCTTACTGTTCTTTGTTAAATACCGAGCGCGATAAAATGGGGCAGCTTGTGACTGCAATAGGAGCGCTTCGTTTGATGGCGAGGATTATCTAGTAAAATATATTTGTTAAAAATGCCATCATTAACAAATAACTTTTGTTAAATTTGCAATAATTAAAGAGTTAGCCGATCATTGGGTTAAGCTAATGAGATCGAAAAGGCATAGATGATTTGAGCTGTGATGAGCACAAGCGAGATGACATTAAACAAAATGAAGATAGCGAAGGAGCCTCATGTTAACCCGTTCAAATGATTTAGAAATGGTACTCACCGTTGTCGATGCTGGTGGTTTTTCTGCGGCGGCAGAGGCGCTGGATGTGCAGGTCGCCAAGGTGTCTCGCTCGGTGAGTAAGGTTGAGTCGCAACTCGGCGTCTCAATATTCAACCGAACAACGAGACGCGTGGAATTGACGGAGGAAGGGCGACAGTTTGTCGATTCAGTCAGGGTGGGACTACAGATGATCCAGAGCGCGGAAGAAGAAATCGTGTCGCGCGGTGAGTTGCCAAAAGGTCGTTTAAGAGTCGATGCCGCCAGTCCATTCGTATTCCATCAGCTAGTGCCGTTGGTGCAGTCATTCAAAGAGGCTTACCCAGACATTGAGTTGGAACTCACTTCCAACGAAGGCTTCGTTGATCTTCTCGAAAAGAGAACTGATGTTGCGATTCGAATCGGTAAGCTGTCCGATTCAACACTGCACGCTCGCCCGTTAGGAAAAAGTTTACTCCATATTGTGGCGTCACCTGATTATCTCGCTAAGCGTGGGCTGCCCACCAAACCTGAAGATTTGAGTTCGCATCAAATTGTGGGGTTTGCGGGTAACAAAGTGCTTAACCATTGGCCTTTACCAAACCAAAGTGATGTCGCGCCTACTGTGACAGCCAGTAATGGTGAAACCGTGCGTCAACTAGTCTTAGCTGGAAATGGGATTGCTTGTTTATCGGGGTTTATGGTGCAGGAAGATATGGCAGCAGGGCGTCTAATCCCTATCTTGGAACAAGACAAACTTGCCAACACAGACCGAGAGCGAGTGAATGCGGTTTATTACAAGTCGTCCTCTGTCTCTAAACGTATCTCGGCGTTTATTGATTTTATACAGCCCCATTTGAAGCTCTAACTAAGGCAGACCGACGATACCCGCTTAAATAAAAAAGCCCCGCTGACGCGCCGCGGGGCTTTCAAATCGAACTCGATAGCTTGTCAGTGTGCTTTCTAGTTACAGACTATTGAAACTGTACTTAAGCGATCTTAGTCATCTCGTTAAGTGTAAATGACGTAACACTACCTTCCGTTGCTGCCATGTATTCAGCAAGGTGGGTATTACCCATGTGTGTTTGCCAAAGTTCACGAGACGTCCAGTTTTCGTAGAAAGTGAAATGTGCTGGGTTTTCATTGTCTTGGTGAAGGTCGTAGTTGATGCAGCCTTCTTCAGCGCGAGTAATATCAATCAGCTTTAGCAGCTCTGCTTTAACCAATTCAATTTTGTCTTCGTTAGCGACGATGTTTGCGACGATAGTTAGTTGAGTCATGTTGGTACCTATATTATTTTTCACCGAAATGGTGATTTGTCTGTGTTTACAGTGCCACTCTTTGTTCATTGAGCTGCAGTCTGTGTCGATGGATAAATAATAGTGGGAATATTTGAAACGATAAACAGTGCTACATTTGAATTATTGTCAAAAAATAATTGATAATAGCTTGGGTATTATGTGCTACTAGGCGTAGGTGAGGAGTATTTAGAAGCCGCCCGCCCACGCATCAAAATCGTCAATATTGTCGAGCTCTTCCTTGGTTCTTGGCGCAGGGTAATAAGGCAGAGCCAATCTTTGAGCGGAAGGTTGCAGTTCCCAATCGGGTGTAATCTTGAGTCGGGTTAACTCATCGTTGAGGCGCACAAACATATAGTAGCCATCGGCATGGGTATTGGCGTAACTCGCGATAGTTGCGATATCACCAGAAGGTAACTTTACGTCTCGACCCAGTGGATAGAGTTGGTGCAATGCGAAACTCACTTTGGGATCTTCAAGTTTGCCTTGCTTAAAGCGTTCTAATCCGATGGCGGTTGAAGTGGTGCGCGGCTTCCACCCTGTGAGGAACAATCCACTCAAGTTATCTTGGAACGGCTTACCCTTTCGATTGCCTTCATTGGTAATGAATTGAACCGTCAATGTATCTCCCGATTCTTGCAGAATATCTAAAAACTGTTCACCAGTGCGATCGACCAAAAGCTTCATAAGACATAAATACCATTAAGAATGAAATACGATAAAGGGTACTACTATAAGGAAGGCTTGTGTAGAGACGATAAAGGTTATGCAGCGTGAACAATGTTTTCGGTGTTGACCCTTACATGTCCCTTAGATGAACAACAGCTTTAGCGCTTACGTAAGTAATGCGTTTGCACAATCTCATATAAGTAAGTCGACACGCCTGTTAGTGTGAAATCAAGCGGTGAAACTAGATCTCCAAACAATGGTGAAGCATCACCCAGACCGAATAGAGCTCACCATTGACATGGTCGAAAAGCCGCTGAGTTTATACTGTTTGGCACTCACCCAACTTAAGTGATTTGTGGGCCAATTTACCGACCTTTAAATTTATACTGGATAATTACATATAAATTTCAGGCTTTAGCAGTAATAATCAATGAATAGATCGGAATAGCTTGTTCATTGAAAAGCTGTACGGAAAGTTTCTAAAGACGCCATCGTGAAAAGGAAGTCAGATACATGCCTGTGCTCCAACGCATCAGTTTAACGTTAATCTTAATCGCCGTTTTAGGTGGGTGTTCTTCACTTCCTGAAGGCATCGATCATCCAACAGAACCGCCAACCTCTCCTGCACCTAGTTCTTTATCGGTTCTAACCAATGAATTTCAGCCTGAAGCTTTAGAGCGAGGCACCACTGCGGTTCGTCTGCAAGAGTCTGGTTGGGATGCCTTGGCACAGCGATTAGCGCTGGTCGAAAGTGCCGAGCACACCATCGACATTCAATATTACATCTGGAACTCTGACGAATCGGGCAGCTATCTCGCTAGCCGTTTATTAGCAGCGGCCGAGCGCGGTGTGAAGGTTCGCGTAATGCTGGATGATATCAACCTCAACGAACGTGAAGGGTTGCTGTCGGCACTGGATGCACACCCGAACGTCGAGATTCGTATCTTCAATCCAACACCAACACGCCGCGGTTTCAGTAAATGGCTGAGCTTTGTCGGCGACTTTTCTCGTTTAAATCGCCGTATGCACAATAAGTCGTTTACCGTCGATGGTACTTTGTCTGTGGTGGGTGGACGTAATATTGGTGATGAATACTTCGACCTTTCTGATGAAATCAATTTCCGAGACCGCGATGTATTAGTCATGGGCTCGGTAGTTAACACCATCCAAACCAGTTTTGTTGAATACTGGAACAGCCGTTGGTCTTACCCTGTCGATATGCTGGGTGATGACGAGCAACCTGATCTCTCGAAGATAGATAATATTGTCGTTCCGCATTATCAAAATTACCCGGAATTGCCACTAGATCGTAAGGCTGCTGATAGTTTGCTGAAAGAGGTGATTGGTGAGATGGCATGGGTGAATGCGCGTTTTGTTTACGATCAGCCTGTTCCTGATGATTCAGACAATACCGATGAACCGAAAGCGACCGCGATTCTTCTAGGGAAATTAGCGAGCGAATCGAAACAAGAGATCTTGCTGGAATCCGCTTACCTTGTATTCGATGATGGTCAGCTTGAAGAGTGGCAGGTATTGAACAACAAGGGCGTTGAGATAAAAGCGCTAACTAACTCTATGGCGTCTAATGATCTGGTGACTAATCATTCTGCTTATGCAGGCAGACGTTACGACATGTTGGAGCATGGCATCGATCTGTTTGAGCTAAAACCAGAATCTAAGCTGTGTGAAGCATCGACTCAAGACGTGTCTAAATGTGCGCCTGAGACAGCCTATGGCTTGCACGCTAAATCAGTCGTATTCGACCGCAGCATCGCGAGCATCGGCTCATTTAACTTCAACTTGCGCTCTACCTACCTCAATACTGAATCGGTTTTGATCATCGAAAATAAAGAGATTGCTGAAACGTTAGCAGACACTATTGAGCAAGCAATGAGTGAAGATAATAGCTGGCGCTTGGAATTGGAAGACGGTGATGTGTATTGGTATTCAGGCGATCAACGTTGGGACAGCGAACCTGACACTGGTCAATGGGAACGAACGCAGTCAGGCTTCCTACAGTTGTTACCGATTGAGAAATATCTGTAAGCTAGCCGCCTCCGGATAAATAAAAATGTCAGCGTATATTACGCTGACATTTTTGTTTGTACTGCTGTTTGCTGTGGTTTGTTGCAAGCTCTTAACGGCTTAACGGCTTAACGGCTTAACGGCTTAACGCTTGGTCAGCTGCTTGCTGTTCAAGTAAGGCAGGATATGCGGGCGAGATTCGCCAGACAGCTTTTGAGTGATCTGTTGTGACCAACTGCTCTGCTTTTGGTTGCTTGAACGGCTTGCGTAGTAGCTTTGCATCGAATCATCGTAGCTGGCAATTTCATCTAGACTCAGCGGTTGGTATTGGTTTTCGTGCATCACCACATGAGCAGGAAGGCGAGGCTTAACCTCTGGTTGCTGTGCCGGGTGACCTAAGCACATCCCAAACAACACGGCGGTATGTTGTGGTAGTTCTAACAGTTCATCGACTTGTTGTGCGCTGTTACGCAGCCCGCCAATGTACACGCCACCTAAACCTAGAGACTCAGCTGCCAGCATGCAGTTTTGCGCCATGATGCCAGAATCTACCGCGCCAATCAGGGTCAGTTCAGTAAAGTCGGTTTTCACTTCAGGGTTAATTTGAGCGTGGCGTTGATAGTCGATACAGAACACTAAAAACTCAGCCGCATTCTCAACGTAAGCTTGGTTACCTGCGTATTCAGCTAACAGTTTACGCTTCTCTGTGTCTGTCACTCTCACGATAGAAACAGCCTGCAGTAAGCTCGATGATGAAGCCGCGAGACCAGCCTGAATAATCACATCAAGTTGTGCTTTTTCAATCGGTTGATTTGTATATTGACGAATGGAGCGGTGCCCCAGAATAGTTTCAATCGTGCTGTTCATAACTCTCAGACAGTCCTTGTGGTGATGACGTAGAGAATCACAATAACGACAATTACCATGAGCGTAAAGAGTGTTTGAGCCTTTCTGGTTGACATATTTCAGCAGCGTCAGCCCAGTTTTTGAGATTCTATTTATAATCGATTAATGCCAGCTGCTATGCCGCTGGCATTTTATTATTGAGTGAAATTTGCTTCGAAATAGGCACTAAATGCTCAGAACTGTCGGATAAAATAGGGCATACTGGACGCAATATATAGACCAAAGAAAGTAACCACGCGCATGAATCCAATCTGCCTCAACGACCCTTTTTCTCTTCCTAATGGCCAAGTGATCAAAAATCGCCTGTTCAAATCGGCAATGAGTGAACAGCTAGGTGATAAACATCATAACCCTAAGCAAGGTTTAGTCACGCTTTACCAGCGTTGGGCTCAAGGAGGAATTGGCCTATCCATGACGGGCAACGTGATGGTCGATAGAGGTGCGCTTGGTGAACCTAAAAACGTTGTGTTGGATGAGCAAAGTGACTTAATCGTATTTCGTGAGTGGGCGAAGGCTGGAACGCAAAATGGTTCGCAGATATGGATGCAATTGAACCACCCAGGAAAGCAAATCCCTAAATTCTTATGTGATAGCCCCGTTGCTCCTTCGGCTATCTCTTTAGAGCGTGGATTAGAAAAAGGTTTCAATACGCCACGAGCTCTGACTGAGACGGAAATAATCGCAATCATTGATAAATTCGCGCTGAGTGCAAAGCTTGCAAAACAAGCAGGCTTTACCGGTGTGCAGATTCACGGTGCTCATGGTTATCTGGTAAGTCAGTTTTTGTCTTCTAGACACAATCAACGCCAAGACAAATGGGGTGGGTCACTCGAAAACAGACTTCGTTTCGTGCTTGAGGTTTATCGCGCGATTCGAAAAGAGGTCGGTGAAGATTTCCCTGTCGGAATTAAGCTCAACAGTGCTGACTTCATGAAAGGTGGCTTCACTGAAGAAGAGTCGATGCAGGTTGTACAAACTCTGAGTGATAACGGTATCGACCTGATTGAGATCTCTGGCGGCACCTATGAAAGTCCATCAATGATGGGTTCAAAGAGCAAAGCTGAATCAATCAAGTCCAGCACAGTAAAACGTGAAGCGTATTTTATGGATTACATGGTTAAGGCGAGAAAACTCGTGAGTACACCGCTGGTGGTCACGGGTGGTTTTCGAACCGCGCAAGCAATGAATGAAGCATTAAACACCTCGGCGACCGATTTTATTGGTATTGCGCGAACAATGGCGGTTGATCCTGATTTCCCTAACAAGTTAATTGAAAACCCTAGCCACGGCATGCCATTAACGGTGCCAACCACAGGAAAACCCGCATTAGACAAAGTGGCGATGGTCGGGCTGGTTTGGTATGAACATCAAATGTGGCGCATTGCCTCTGGCAAGAATGCTGACCCTAAACTTAGCGCATTAAGCGTGGTGGTAAAAACAATTCTCAGCGCTGGCTGGCACGCTTTCAAAAAGCGCAGAGTGTAAGCAGTCATGGATTGATAAAGCAGAACTTTGAGGAATTGAAGTTCTGCTTTTTTGTTTGTCTCCTTTTAAGTTCTCGATAAATACATCGCAGAGCACCCTCAGCCAGCTTAGCTGTGGTACTAATCTAATACCAACATGAGCATTGGTTATAGTGTTCATAAGTGGCAAATCAGAGTAGACCAACTAGGATGAATTGAATTAAACCCTACAATTAATTCAACAACATGGTAGTTGCTATGATGAAAATAACCCTCTTATCTGTCGCGATCTTATCCAGTCTCTCTTTCTCATCTTTTGCTAAAGATTGTGATCCCAACTTGCTGCCTTCTTGGAAGGACAGCGAGAGCAAATCCGCTATCGTCGACTTTGTTGGGCAAGCCACTAAAGCTGAGTCTGATACGTTCGTGGCAATTGAAGATCGCATTGCCGTGTTCGATAACGACGGTACGCTTTGGTCGGAAAAGCCTTATTACTTCCAATTAGCCTTTGCACTAGATCGTGTAAAAGAGATGGCGCCTGATCACCCTGAATGGAAAACCGAAGCACCGTTTAAGTTTGTACTCGAAGATGATATTGAGAGCGTTCTGGGCAGCGGTGAAGAAGGGCTATTGAAAATCATCATGGCGACACATTCTGGTATGACTGTTGAGCAATACCAGCAAGACGTTGAGCAATGGCTGACGGTAAAAAAAGATAAACGCTTCAACAAAGCCTACACAGACCTTACTTATCAGCCAATGAAAGAGATGCTGACTTACCTGCAAGAGCATGACTTTAAGACTTATATTGTGTCGGGCGGAGGCGTTGATTTCATGAGAGCGTGGGCTCCACAAGCTTATAATATTCCTACAGAGCAAATCATCGGTAGCGCGCTTAAATACAACTACAGCTACAACGATGGTAAGCCAACCGTTACTAAAGACTCGTCCATTTTGACCATTGATGACAAAGCCGGAAAGGTCACTAACATTCAGCATATTATCGGCAAGAAACCTATTCTAGCGGTCGGCAACTCAGACGGTGACCAAGCGATGATGCAATGGGCTACGAGCCAACCCAACTCAATGGCGATGATTGTTCATCACACTGATGCTGAGCGCGAGTGGCAGTACGATCGTGAGTCTCACGTTGGCAAGCTTGATAAAGCGCTAGATGAGGCGAATTCCAGAGAGGATTGGACACTGATCGACATGAAATCAGATTGGTGTGAGGTGTACTAACGCCAAGTATACCCTTGGTCAAAACTTCAAAGGCTCGGATTTTAAATTCGAGCCTTTTTTGTGAGCGGAGGTTTTGGGAATGAACGGTTTGAAAGCAATCGTTTGAAAGGAATAAGGTGTTATGGGTTCGCTTTAAGCAAGAACGTACTATAAATTTTCAATGCATGACGGTTTAATCGAGTTAGTCGGAAATTAAAGGAATAGCAAAATGAAAACGATCGGTTTGCTCGGCGGTATGAGTTGGGAGTCGACAGTGAGCTACTACAAATCCATCAACGAGGGCGTTAAAGCCACACTCGGCGGGCTCAATTCTGCAAAGGTTTGTATGTACAGCGTGAACTTCGATGAGATAGAAAAGCTTCAACATCAAGGTCGATGGGCTGAGACGGCGGATATCTTATCGGACGCGGCTTTATCGGTAGAGAAAGCCGGAGCGGACTTCATCCTGATCTGTACCAATACCATGCATAAGGTCGTTCCTGAGATCGAAGAGAAGATCACGATTCCTATCTTGCACATCGCTGATACCACAGCGCAGAAGTTGCTGGAACAAGGAGTGAAGAAAGTCGGATTACTCGGCACGGCTTTCACGATGGAACAAGATTTCTATAAAGGCCGCCTGACTAACAAATTCGGTATCGATGTGGTGATTCCTGATGAGAGTGACCGAGAGAAAGTCCACAACATCATTTATCAAGAGCTGTGTCGAGGCCAAGTAAAAGAAGAATCTCGAGATGTATACCGTCAAATCATTGAGAAGCTAGGCCAACAAGGTGCAGAAGCCGTTATTCTGGGCTGTACTGAAATCGCCCTCCTGATTCAGCAGCAACACACTGATGTTCCCTTGTTTGATACCACAGCCATTCATGCAGAAGCGGCTGTACGTTTGGCGACGAGTGACTAACTTCTAGTTCTTATTCTTAGTTCCATAGCTGTCCTATTTTCGCTCTTGTACGATTTTCATTCGTTGAAGTGAAAGTTTTTTGTACAAAAGCAGGTCGTTAGTTAAAGAAGCGATGCTTTGTTCATTAACCAAGGCCTTATCGGTAGGTAAGGTTTTAGTTAATGACTGAGGTATCCGCGCTTTTAAGCACTATGCTTTAGTCATGACCGAAAGAGGATTTATTATGAAATGGCTTATCTTATCTGTAACGCTGTTATTCGTGGCAGGATGCCAATCGACGGGGTCTCAAGAAGCACAAGTCGGTGACGACATGAATCGAGTTCATACCCAAGGGTGCAGCAGCTAATCTTCTTTTGTGGAAACACATTTTCAGCTGCTCCGGTAGAGAGTTACCCCTACAAAGCCTTGTGTTGTCACAAGGCTTTTATTTTATACAAAATCTAAAAAATGATTCGACTATATCGCGAATTATCAATGAATACTGGTGTTGATAAACTCTGTTTTATTAAAGCACGCTCTCGTGCTTATAGACCGGAGAAACCAATATGAATTACGAGGGAAAAGTATATCGTCCATGGACAGAGGCGAAGAGCATTCTGATTCAAACCACTTTAGGTTGCAGTATCAACACGTGCACGTTCTGTAATATGTTCAGCGATAAACGATTCAAGGTTTGTGATATTGAGGATGTGTTTAAAGATATCGAAGAAGCTCGCCTGATTTATCCTTATGTTGAATCAATTTTCCTTATCGATGGCAACGTGATGGCCGCCCGCACGGATTATCTCCTTAAGATTTTGGATAAGCTTCGTCATACCTTTCCAGAAAGCAGAAAAGTATCGCTCTATAGTGGTTTGAACGATTTCCGTCGTAAAAGCTTGAGCGAACTTAAAGAGCTTAAAAGTGCCGGTCTCACTATGGCTTATGCGGGGTTGGAGTCAGGCGATGCGGTTGTACTCGACAACATCAAAAAGCGCATGACACCAGAACAAGCGATCGAAGGCATGGAATTAGCCAAAGAAGCCGGCATTGAAACCTTACTTTCGTTTATCTTCGGCCTTGGCGGTCGTGATCGATCACGTGAACATATTGTCGAGACCACAAGATTACTGAATATCATGAAGCCTGAGCAGATAGCGCCAATGGCGTTAGCGATTCAGCCAGGAACCGTGATGGAACAAGAAGTAAAAGATGGCAAGTTCGTTATGCCGACGCAACTTCAGATCTTAGAAGAAGAAAAGTATCTGCTTGAGAATCTAAACATCGACACTTTCTATTGGGGCGACCATGGTAATAACATCGTGACTCAGAAAGGTTTCCTGCTTGATTCAAGAGAGCAATTTTTGGCTAAGGTGAACCATGCGATAGCATCAAACCCAATGGCTAAAGACAGTGTTATTCAGACGTTTGCTTGGTAGCGTTTAGTTAAAAACGATACTTGCAGGCTAAGTAAAAATCGAAAGAAGTATTGTTTTCGAGGCGGGATAATCGCCATAAACCTACTTCCGTTACTGAGACAATTCAAAATCAGCAAAGCCATTTTCTTGGTGGATGTTGTAAATTTGTGAATCTGAATTGTCTATATTCTATGCTGTGTACTGGATCTCATTTGTTATTTGACTCCCTTGCTAAGGTTAATAATGAATGCGTAATACCAATCACTTTACTCAACTTAAGAGGTTTCTATGCTAGGTGAAAATCATTCTCTTGTTCACGAATTTCCTGAAATGAAAGATAAAATTGCTGAGCTTGTTAAAACTGACGATGGCTTTGCAGCAGACATGAAGACGTACGACAACCTTGATAAAGAGATTCGTAAGCTTGAGCTGAAAGATTCACCCATTGATGACGGCTCGATGCACCAACTGAAACATGATCGTTCTGTACTGAAAGATGCACTGCATGCACGTTTAACTGGCTAGTGAGCTAGTAATTTTGCTGATTAGCTAAATGGCGAATTGCAGACTTAGACAAAAAAACTCCTTCGGGAGTTTTTTCGTTTTGGCACAATAACATCTTCACAATTCAACTGAGTTAATACGTTGTATTGTTATGTGAATGACGCATAATGAGGGTTACTGGTACACGATTTTTAAGATTTTATTGGTAATCTCATGAATATTGAACACCTCAAATTGTTTGTTCGTTTAGCTTCCACACATAACATCAGCATGGCTGGGCAAGAGCTTGGTTTGTCTCCTGCTGTTGCAAGCTCGCACATCAGTAAACTGGAAGACAATTTAGGCGTTCGCTTGGTCCACCGAACCACTCGTAAGGTCTCTTTAACCGAAGAGGGGGAAGCATTCTTACCTCATGCTGAAGAAGTGTTATCGAGCGTGGATGCTGCCAAATCGGCGGTCGGTGTGGGTTGTGATTCTCCAACCGGAACGTTGCGAGTTACCGCATCTGCGTCTTTTGGACGTTTGCATCTTGTTCCTGCCTTACCTGGATTCTTAGAGCGCTACTCTGGGTTAAAAGTCGATCTCAGGCTATCAGATTCGATGGTGGATGTTGTTGAGGGTGGCTTTGATATCGCGATTCGTATCTCGGAGCTGAAAGACTCGACACTGATTGCCCGAAAACTTGCGACAGACAAGCGTATTGTGTGTGCATCGCCTGATTACTTAATCAAATATGGTAAGCCAGCCAAACCTCGAGATCTTAACGATCATCAATGTATTAGCTTAATTGGTTTAGAAAACTGGACCTTCAATACTGAAAGCGGGCCTAAGACGATTAAGGCATCTGGGTCGTTCAGGGCAGATAACGGGGAAGCACTGCGTGACGCAGCCTCAGGTGGTATGGGGATCACGGTGACATCGAATTGGTGTGCCTATGAACAACTGAAAAGCGGTCAGCTGGTTCAAATATTAGAAGATTACCCATTAACATCAGAGCCTGCAATTTGGGCTGTGTACCCAAGCACAAGGTTACTTGCACCAAAGGTGAGAGCCTTCATTGACTACTTCTCTGAATATTATGGTAATCCGCCGTATTGGGAGAAAACATAGAGACAAACGTTATTAAAGCGCTGACATGGTGAGCGTTTTTAAATGTGTTGTTTCGTTGAGATAAAGAATAGCAACCTTTTGTGAAGTTGATAATCAACCGGATTAATAAAACACTATTTAGTTTTTGTTGAAAATAGAGGTGTGAATAAAGTCTCAGGCTGAGCGGAATAGTAGACAATAAAAAAGCTTAGCGTGGGGAGCGCTAAGCTTTGTCATTATTTATGTTCAGGAGCGGATGGTTTTGCTAGAAGAACTAACCGACTTGAGAAAAGTTCACCACAGTGCTTTCAAGATTCTCTTTTAAGTAGCTAGAAACTGCATGCTGCTCTGTTTCACTTAAGTACAGGCCAAGCTTGGTTCTGCGCCACAAGATGTCTTCGTCAGTCATCGCCATCTCTTCATTAATCAAGTAATCGATCTCAGCTTGGTAAACACCGTGTGCTTCGCTTGAGAATTGGGTACCAAGATCAGCTTCGCTATTTGCGCCTTCCAATAGTTTCCATGTGTAAGTACCAAATTGAGTCACGTAGCGAAGTAATAACGCTTCAGATGCCCAAGGGTATTTCGTGTGGATCATCTTCGCAAGCTGCTCTCTGCTGCAACTAAAGTTACCGCCTGGAAGCGTGTCGTTCGCTGTCCATGGTGCGCCCATGTTGGTTAGGTGTGGCTCAAGCTTATTAAGTGCCGCTTCGCCGAGCTTACGATAAGTGGTCAACTTGCCACCGAAGATCGAAAGCAGTGGTGCTTGATCAAGCTCTGCGTCCAATTCCAATGTGTAGTCTCGAGTGATCGCTTGTGGTGAATCTGATTCGTCGTCACAAAGTGGTCTTACGCCACTGTATGTCCAAACCACGTCTTCACGGCCAAGCTGTTTAACAAAGTGCTGGTTAACTATATCAATCAAGTAATCCACTTCAACATCATCAATTGCGACGTTACGAGGGTCGCCTTTGTATTCAAGGTCGGTAGTGCCGATGATCGAGAACTTATCTAGGTAAGGGATCATGAATACAATACGATTGTCTTTGTTTTGCAGAATATACGCTTGTGGTTCGTCGTGAATGCGTGGCACAACAATGTGCGAGCCTTTGATCAGACGAATATTACGAGGCGAAGCCTGCTCTAATCCATCATCAAAGAACTGCTTAACCCAAGGGCCAGCCGCGTTAACCAGCGCTTTCGCTTTACGTTCAAAACGTTGGTTTGTCATCACATCAAGAATCGTTACATGCCAAATGTCGCCTTCGCGGTGCGCTTTTTCAACTCGGCAGTAGTTGCGTACTTCTGCGTTGTTTTCTTTCGCCGCCAACACGTTGAGCAATACCATACGAGCATCATCAACCCAGCAATCTGAGTATTCGAAGCCTGTCTTCATTTCTGGTTTCAGTAGCCCTGATTTTGCTAGGTTGACTGTCTTACTTCCAGGAAGAGTGGTGCGCTTACCCAAGTTATCGTAAAGGAATAGGCCACAGCGAATCATCCAAGCTGGGCGTAAAAATGGTCGATGAGGTAAACGGAAACGCATTGGCTGAGCAACGTGAGGCGCTTTTCTTAACAAGACTTCACGTTCAGCGAGTGCTTCCGAAACCAAACGAAATTCGTAATGTTCAAGGTAGCGTAGGCCACCGTGGATAAGCTTTGAGCTAGCAGAAGACGTCGCAGACGCGAAATCATTTGCTTCGTATAAGCCAACGTTTAGACCACGACCTGCTGCATCTGCCGCGATGCCTGCACCATTGATGCCGCCGCCAATCACGATCAAGTCTAAAGTGGAAGATGTACTGTTGTTTGAATTATTTTGTTGAGCACTCATGGTTTTGACCTCTTTCTGAGCGAACGAGCATTTTAGAACATAATTGAATCGTATATTAACTTTCGTTTGCGGTCATTTATTATTTTCGTTTATGCGCGTTTTATGTGATTTGCGCATAAAAAAACCTTCGCTTATGACAGCGAAGGTTCCAAATAACTCTCATTCGAGCATAGAAGTGATACTGTTCATGTTCAAGTGCGACTTTCTAAGTAACAAAAAAGCCCATTATCGATAAAGTGATCTATCAATAATGGGCTCTTTTAATGAACATGATTTCTGAGCGTTTTTTTATTCGTCCGACGCTAGTGGTTGAGACGCGGTCTCGATAACTTCTAATGGAATATCTGAATCTTTAAGGATGTTCAGGATCTCTTCTGGTGGCTGTTTATTGGTGAACACCATGTGTGCTTGAGAGATGTTACCCAGCTTAACCATTGCGTTACGACCAAACTTACTGTGGTCGACTGCCAGGAAGATGCTGCGACTGTTCTCGATGATGGCTTGTTTCACACGAACTTCGTGATAATCAAAATCGAGCAGTGAGCCATCAAAGTCGATGCCACTGATGCCCAAGATACCGAAGTCGAGGCGGAACTGTTTCACGAAATCTAGTGTTGCTTCGCCCACGATACCGCCATCACGGTTTCTCACTTCGCCACCGGCCAAGATAACCTTTATCTCTGGGTTCGGCAGAAGGATGCTCGCAACGTTAATGTTGTTGGTGACAACTCTTAACTGTTTGTGGTTTTTGTTGAGCGCGCGGGCAACCGATTCTGGTGTGGTACCGATATCAACAAACAAAGTCGCGCCATCTGGGATGTGTTTAACCAGTTCATCGGCGATCACGTCTTTTTCGTTGAAGTTAAGCGCTTTACGCGTGTTGTACGAGGTGTTTTCCGAGCTTAAAGGAATGGTTGCACCACCATGATAGCGACGAATTTTGTTGCTATCGGCAAGTTCATTGAGGTCTCGTCTGATGGTTTGTGGGCTGACATCGAACTTTTCAACGAGCTCTTCGGTACTCACATATCCTTGTGTTTTTACCAGATCTACAATCTGCTGGTGTCTTGGTATCTGCTTCACTTAACTTACCACTCCCTGCGCGCAAAGGGCTCTAGCGCGTCAAAATCGAAAATATAAACTCACGCTATTGTGCTCGAATTGATGAAAAGAGAGAAGTAATGATAGTAAGGAATTATGTCCAAACCGCAAAAACGTTGATCAAAACATGAAAAATTGGCTCCAAACGCAAAAAAGAGCACAAAATAGTGCTCTTTTTAGTTTCGTTTACTGAGGAACGAACAATTCAATCGATAAGAGAGTGATTATTCGAACGCTCGATTTTACTCTTCGTCGTCATCGTGCAGCTCAGACCAAACTTGTGCACACTTGATAGCACGCTTCCAACCTTTGTAACGGCGGTTACGCTTTTCTTCATCGTGGTGTGGCAAGAACGTACGGTCTAGTACTGCTTTGTCTTGAAGCTCATCGATGCTGTCCCAGAAACCAACTGCTAGACCAGCAAGGTATGCTGCACCCAGAGCCGTTACTTCAGTTACTTCAGGACGGTGAACTTCTGTATCTAGTACGTCTGATTGGAATTGCATTAGGAAGTTGTTCGCTACTGCACCACCATCAACACGTAGGTTTGCTAGCTTGATGCCAGAGTCCGCTTGCATCGCATCCAATACGTCACGCGTTTGGTAAGCAATACCTTCCAACGTTGCACGGATGATGTGGTTAGAGTTAACACCACGAGTTAGGCCGACAATCGTACCGCGAGCGTAAGCATCCCAGTATGGTGCGCCTAAACCAGTAAACGCAGGGACTACGTAAACGCCGTTTGAAGAATCTACTTTCGTTGCGAAGTACTCAGAATCTTCTGCGCCAGCCAGTAGCTTCATTTCATCACGTAGCCATTGGATTGATGCGCCACCCATGAATACTGCACCTTCAAGTGCGTATGCAGGCTCACCTTTAGGACCACATGCTAGCGTTGTTAGTAGGCCGTTCTTTGATGTTACTTTCTCTTGGCCTGTGTTCATTAGAAGGAAACAACCTGTGCCGTAAGTGTTCTTAGCTTGGCCTGCTTCTACACACATTTGACCGTAAAGTGCAGCTTGTTGGTCACCCGCAATACCCGCGATTGGGATACGAGTACCGCCTTTACCCCCAAGGTTCGTTTGACCGTAAACCTCAGAAGAGCGCTTCACTTCAGGCATCATGATTGCTGGAATGCCCATTTCATCAAGTAGCTTCTGATCCCAGCATAGGTCGTTGATGTTGAACAACATAGTACGTGACGCGTTGGTGTAATCCGTAACGTGTACACGTCCTTGAGTCATTTTCCAAACCAACCAAGTATCAACTGTACCGAACAGTAATTTGCCAGCTTCAGCGTCTTCGCGAGCGCCTTCAACGTTGTCTAGAATCCATTTTACTTTGGTACCTGAGAAATACGGGTCAAGGACTAAGCCTGTATTGTCACGTACGTAGTCTTCTAGGCCACGCGCTTTAAGGTCTTCACAGATATCTGCTGTACGGCGACACTGCCATACGATTGCGTTATAAACAGGCTTGCCTGTCTCTTTGTTCCAAACAATGGTGGTTTCACGTTGGTTCGTGATACCAATGCCCGCTAGCTCATCGCTGCGGATGCCTGCTTTAGCAAGAGCTTCAATCAATGTAGAGCTTTGAGTCGCCCAGATTTCCATTGGATCATGCTCAACCCAACCCGCTTTCGGGTAAATCTGAGTGAATTCTCGTTGAGAAGAACTAACGATGTTTGCATCGTGATCGAGGATTACAGCGCGAGAACTTGTGGTGCCTTGGTCTAGGGCAACAATGTATTTTTGCTCGGTCATGGTAAGAATCCTTTTTCTTTCGTTATTTATATTTTAGTAAATGTAAGGTCGCTTAGGGATTAAGCTTGAGCTTGTTCAGCTTCTTCTTCTGTTTCACATTGGTTTGGAATTGTGCAGCCTTGGCCTTCTACTGGTAGGTAAGCACCGATAACACGTGGGTACAACCAACCACCAAAACACGCACCAGCAATTGGAGCAAGAATTGGAACGATGAAGTAAGGAATATCACGAGCACCGCTTAGTGCGAAATCCCAACCTGCAAAGTAAGCGAACAGTTTTGGTCCGAAGTCACGAGCAGGGTTCATTGCAAAGCCCGTCAGTGGACCTAAAGAACCACCGATAACCGCGATAAGAATACCGATCAGTAGAGGGTTCATTGCACCGCGAGACGCGCCGTTGTTCTCATCACCTAACGCTAAAATGGCAAACATCAACACTGCTGTAATCACGAATTCCACAGCAAAAGCGCCGAAGAAAGAGAGTGAAGCATGTGGGTAAGTCGAGAAGATACCAGCAGTTGATAGTGCGTCTTGGCTGCTACGAACGAAGTTATGTGCGATTTCGTAGTCAGTAAATAGGTTGCTGTACAGGCTGTAAACCAATGCTGCAGAGCAGAAAGCGCCAAGCAGTTGCGAAATGATGTAAGGCACCACTTTCGCTTTATCGAAGCCATGGAACATGGCCAGTGCAATCGTTACGGCTGGGTTGATGTGTGCGCCTGAAACGCCGGCAGTACAGTAAATTGCAATCGCAACACCGAAGCCCCAGATGATGCTGATTTCCCATTGTCCGAATGTCGCACCAGTTAATACCAGAGCGGCCACACAGCCAACGCCAAAGAATATGAGTAATCCTGTACCGATAAATTCAGCCAAGCATTGCCCAAATAAAGAAGGGTGTTTGTTTGTTGTCATGTTCGAGTCCTTTTTAGTTTTGCTTATCTAGCACGTGTATTGTGCATGTATTTGCGAACTCGAAAATAAACGAACATCAAAAGTGAGCGTTTGAGCATAAAATTGTTAATTAAAGTCACTTGAAATGTTAATCCGAACACTTTTGCTCGAAAAAGATGCTCGCATGAACGTCATTGCTCGAATTGATAGGTTGCGAAGCCGCTCAAACTACCTATATGTAAATGAATGCGCAACTGGTACGAGGAGTTTATGTTTGGATTTGTGATGCTACTTCGTGAGTGGTGGATTATTAGACTTAATTAGGGAGGGCTGTGTGATGTTTTTGCTATGTAACAAGGGAGTTAACAACTGAGCTTATATGCATAAATGAATAAACTGCCAACTATGTTGTAGTTTGGCAGTTTTCATTTGGGTGTATGTTCTTGTTATACGAGACGAACTTACCGCTCTAAACCAGAGCTGCCACTTTTCCTTTCGCAACCAATTGATATCGAACCGAGTCATACGCCCAGTTGAACGCAATCGCGTAAAGTACGAAGAAAATAACTAGGCCGATGTCCATGATCAGTACGGTTAGGAAGTCGAGTTGTAGAACCCACATCAAGACAGGTAGAGTCACTGTCATTAAGCCAAGCTCAAAACCTAATCCGTGCAGGATACGTGTTTTCGTGGTTCTTTTGCTTCGGTCTGCTCCGTAAATTTTGTCGTAGCCATAGTTATAAACGTAGTTCCAAGCCATCGCTATCAATGATATTGCGAGTGCTAAGCCTGCCATTTCACCTGCGCTGTTTCCTGTAATATAGGTTGCAAGCCCTGCCATCAAAACCAAAGCAACCAATTCAAATAGCACCATGTGCAACATGCGTTCTTTATGTGACATTTTTCTAACTCTCTTTACGATTAAATAGCCGCCGATGGGCTAAAGACTTGGCTAAATAATATCTACTTAAGTGATAATATAAAGATAGTTAGCATCACATATAGTGATAATATAAAGATAGTTAGCATCACATATAGTGATAGTAAGTTTTGGGAGACACCGAATGTACAACATTGAACAACTGAAAATGTTTGTGTATGCCGTTGAATTAGGGTCATTTTCTGCCAGTGCTCGTCATTTGGGGAAGGTGCAGTCGGCGGTGAGCCAAGGCATCAGTAATCTTGAAATAGATTTTAATGTTGAGCTTTTTGATCGTTCGACTCGAAAGCCTTCACTAACCAAAGCGGGCGAGCAGTTATTTAAACAGGTGAAAGCGATCGTGCTTCAGGTTGAAGATCTGAATGTGACGGTTAGTGCGATGGGCAGTGGTGAAGAGGGGCTCATCAAAATTGCATTAGATGATTCACTATTGGTCCCGAATCTATCTAAGATCCTTAGTCAGTTCAGTCAACAATTCCCTGCGACTGAAGTGGAACTGGTTGCGTGTACCACGACAGAGGTCAATCCGTTAATTATCGAAGAGAGGGCCGACATTGGATTGATGTTTACCAACTTGGCTTTTGATGTCGGTTCTGAGCCTTGCTTTATCGGTCACTTACCGTTTATTGCTGTGTGTCATCCAAGTCATGCGCTCGCAAAAACAGGTGTGGCGAAACTCACTGACTTACTCCCGCATCGTCAGTTAATGTTGAGGGGAGACAAAGGCAAGGTGATGGACCAGTTTCCGCTGATTGCCGGAAAGGTATGGTGGTCAAACAGCTTTATTGTGATCAAAGAGATGGTACTTGGCAGTGATATTGGCTAGGCATACTTACCTAGGCACCTCGTCGAAGAGGAGCTGAATAAGCAGCGTTTAGTGGAGATTAATGTCTCATTCGATCACAAAACGTGGTCGCCGCCCGTTGATCTTGTTTTGTCTAAAACACGCTCGAAAGGCCCAGCATTGCTTTGGCTTGAACAAGCATTGAAAGGCCTATTAGACGAAACGTAAGCTGGACGAGACATAAATTGGATCAAACTGAATAAAGAAAAGGCTCACCGTTTAACGTGTGAGCCTTTCTGTTCAAAGTGATACTGCTTTTGTTAGTTCTAGTTCTAGTTCTAGTTCTAGGTGTAGACGTAGATGCTATACGCTAGGTTTAACCGTCTGACCGTTGTAGTACTTGTCTTTCATCTTAAGCGCCACGTTCACTAGGTAAATCAATACTGGTACTTCAATCAGTGGACCGATAACACCTGCAAACGCTTGGTCTGAGTTGATACCGAATACTGAGATAGCCACGGCAATCGCTAGCTCGAAGTTGTTACCTGTTGCTGTAAATGCAATTGATGCGTTCTTGTCGTACTCGATGCCCATCTTTTTACCGATGAAGAAACTGATGAAGAACATCGCAGTGAAGTAGATAGTCAGTGGAACCGCAATTAATAGAACGTCCATTGGCAGTTCAACAATCATTTCACCTTTCAGGCTGAACATCAGAACGATAGTCGCCAGTAGTGCAATCAGTGTGATTGGAGAGATGCGTGGAATAAATACGTCGTTGTACCACTGCTCGCCTTTCATCGACACAAGGATCTTACGGCTTAGGAAGCCCGCTAGGAATGGGATACCTAGGTAGATAAGTACACTGTGTGCAATGTCGATCATCGAGATATCAACCAACATGCCTTCGTAACCAAATACTGGTGGAAGAACGCTGATGAACAACCACGCCATAAAGCTGTAGCTCACCACTTGGAATGCACTGTTTAGAGCAACCAATGCCGCGCCGTACTCTTTGTTACCGCCGCCGATGTCGTTCCAAACCAGAACCATCGCCACACAACGAGCAAGACCAATCAGAATCACCCCAACCATGTAACCTGGGTGGTCTCCCAAGAAAGTTAGTGCCAATACAAACATCAGAATTGGACCAACGATCCAGTTCATGATCAAAGAGAGCTTAATGGCTTTCTTATCTTTTACCACAGTGCCTAGCAGGTTGTAGTTAACCTTAGCCAGAGGTGGGTACATCATTAAGATAAGGCCAACCGCAAGCGGAATGTTAGTGGTGCCAACAGACATTGAATCGTTCCACTGTTCGATCTGTGGGAATAGGGTGCCGAGTAGTACACCAAGGCCCATGGCAATAAAAATCCACAGTGTTAAGTAGCGATCTAGAAAACCTAACTTTGGTTTCATGATAATCTCTCTTAGTTGATATCGTAAATCGTCGAAAAACGATTGGTTGTGGCAAAAAAACACGCTTAAAAGTAAAGGCTATCAAAGCCGATCATTCAAGCGTGAACTTCTATTTTAAAATGCTGTTAAATATCGATTCGAAGCGTTGAATATTGTCGCGGTCGATGCGGTAACACATCTTCGGTGGTATCGATTCAGCAGTGATGAAGCCTGAGGTTTTCAAGATTCTTAGGTGCTCTGATACTGTTGATTGAGCCAAACCTAATTCACTCACCAAGTCACTGTTCAAACAGCCGCCCGATTTTTCTAACGTTGAAAGGATACTCAATATACGTATTCTTGCTGGGTGAGCGAGTGCTTTCGCCAGTGCGGCCATTTGCTTTTCTGCTTTAGCATCACCGTGTTCGATGGGCAGAGAACAGCCACCAGATGTCGAGCAAGTTGAGTTCATATTGACGTCTCACTTTCATTAATCGTTAAAAGACGATTAATGATAAGCCTATTTTAAATAGGGGTCAATGCTCACTGTCTATTTGAACGAACTCTAAGGTGGCGATTCAGGGACTATGGTTGAACTCTGCTTTGACTCAGCTACGCAAAATGGCGTGAACATCGATTAAACGCCATTTTGCTCGGTTATCCGCTAGTTAAGAACGGTATAGCCTCGGTTGATCATACAGTTACGATTCACTTGAAACTTCTGCTGCTCAGATAGCTCGGCGGATTGTCTTTTTTGAGCACCGTGCTTTAAAGCGCCGCTGATAATACCGATGCCAGCACCAATTTTTGCACCATCATGACCACTCCCTCCAGAGACGGCTCCACCAACCGCACCCAGCGCTGCACCCTTAGCGGTTGAACCGACAATATCGCTGCCAAGAGAATCGACCTCTTCAGGCTTCACTTGTTGAGCGTATTGCTCACATTCATACAGATCGGCGTGATACTGTGTTTCATCAACACCTTTAGTATCGACAATGATTTGATTAGCAAATACTGAACTTGATGCTACAAGCAATATCGCTGCGATTGGAGAGAATGGAAATTTCACAATATAGACCTCTAGAGTATTCATTGCATTGTTAAAGTGACGTGTAGTTCTCGATGAAATCAAGGCGACGATCGGTGTACTCACCAGAATCCAACATCTTAGATAACCCGCGAAGCGTGTTGTAAGGCTGAGAAACGGCCACCATGTTAATGAGCCAATACGGAATATCGCCACCTGGATCACTCAATACTCGATAAGAGATATGGGTGGTGTTTTCGTCGATTGGTGTCAGGATCCAACTCGCCTCTAATTCAGCCACTCTGATGATTTTTTTATTATTGTTTGGCAGGTAATCAGGCCTACCATGCTGATCAATGGTGACAACCATCGTCTCTGGATCTTGAGTGATGACGTTCTCTACGATAGCTTCACGATCGGCAACTGGCCAAGGTGCCTTGGTATAGGTTTTGGTGATCGTGTGCGCCGCACTAAAATGCTCTATTTCTTCCATGTCATCGATGTTTTCTACCCATTGCGTGCCAACAGAGGTATCGATAAAGAGTGCGATAATAGAAGTGAGGGACGCGTTGATGTCGCCTTCTGCTCGAAATTCTTTAAAGTGACTGCCTTCAATTTTACGGTTATAAACCTCGATGCCTTTTTTATCGCGTGCCAGTGACCAGCCATCGGTGTCTGATGCAAACACCGAAACTGAACAAGCAAGAAGAAGCAAAGTAATAATCTTATTCATCATGTTAATGAGCGCCCTTTCCAGCTGATTTTATTGGTTTTAGATAAGCGGTAACTGTTCAGCACGAGTAGGCTTTGAACACAAATACCGAAGGGTACGGTTAACGCAAATTTTGCGGGAACAAACAGTTCCTTAACCAAAATGAAGTAGGTGACGATCGACACCAAGAGCATCACAGAGCTGACAATGAGCGAATAAGCATGAATGGCAGAAATGTCACTGATGAAGGCGTTCGCCGATACCAGCATCAAAAGCGGTCCCGCCCATGCGATGATGTTGGCTTTGATGAAGACTTTTAAAGCTTGTGCTTGCGATTGACAATTCACAATAAGATTCATGTTTTTGGAAAAGCCAGCCCAGATTGAGTTGAAGTCTGAATACATGTGCGTACTCATTAGTTTGTCTGCAAATGCCCAGAAAATCTTAAATCCATTGACCTTCATGACTTTTGCAAAGGCGATGTCTTCCGATATCGCGTTTGCTACTGCGGCGTGTCCACCGACTGCGTCGTAGGATTTTCGGGTAAACAACATCGCCTGACCGTTAGCAATCGCTTCTTCCTTAGTCATGTCGTTCGAGTTTTTAAAGTTCATATAAGATGCGATCGACAGAAAGATGCCCGGCAAGGTCGCTTTTTCTGCCACAGACGCAAAAGTTTGTTTTGGATTAAACGATAAGAGATCAGTTTTTTGTTGGATAGCAAAGTCGATAACGCTCTGTAGCATCTCGGGTGCTGAATCGGTATCTGCATCAATGAAATACACATATTCACCGCTCGCGTTGAGTGCGCCAGCCATACATGCATTGCTCTTACCAAGCCATCCGGTCGGTAACGTTCTACCTGAAATACAGCGCGCGTTAACGTCGAACTTACTGATCAATGCTTCTACTTTTGCACGGGTTGAGTCAGTAGAAAAGTCATCAACAACAATGACTTCAAACTTGTCTTTTGGGTAGCTCTGCTTCAATAGAGAGCCAAGGCTGATTTCAATATTGTCTTCTTCATTTCGCGCAGGAATAATGACGGAAACAGTCGGCCACTCAGTTCTTTTGAACGATATTTTAGGTTCAATGTGAATACGATGGCGCTCTAAGTTCGCAAGTGTGATTAGAAACTTGACGGTAACGATGCAAAGCAAGGTCGTAATAATAGCTAAAATCATAATGACTGTGGTCGGAATAAAGTGATGGAGAGACAGGAAAGAATATAGTGGAGTGTGACCTAACGCACATCTTGTATGTAGGACTTAACCCTTCAAACTGGAATGCGCTTCTGTTAGCGTTTGCCTTGGAAAGATGTGAAACAGTGACTGACAGGCGGTAAAATAAGCATTGTATTCACCAGCGACTCTAGCGATATAATCGAACCCAGAACCGTTACTCAAGATAACGAATGATCATAATCCAATAATAGGTACGCCCGACATGCCCCAACAAAACATCAAATTTATCGCGACTGATATGGATGGCACCTTACTCGATGAGCATGGAAAGCTCGACCCTGAGTTTTTCAATCTTTATGAGCGCTTAGAAGCGCAAGATATTATTTTTGCTGCCGCGTCTGGCCGCCAGTATTACAGCTTGCTAGAAACATTTTCCCCGCTTAAAGATCGCATGATGTTTATTGCTGAAAACGGCACATTAGTGATGCACAAAGGCCAAGAACTTTACAGCTGCTTGCTTGATACCGATGCCATTAAAGAGATCATTAAAGAAGCTCGAGCTATTGAAGGCGCGCATGTGGTGCTATGCGGTAAGAAATCGGCATACATCGAAACCAAAGATGAGCGTGCTCTGGCGGAGATCTCTAAGTACTACCATCGCCGTGAGCAAGTAGAAGACTTACTGGCGGTAGAAGACGATTTCATCAAGGTGGCTATCTGTCACTTCGACGGTTCACAAGAGAAAGTGAACCCAACTATTGATGCCAAATTCGGTGAGAATTACCAAGTGGTTGTGAGCGCAAAAATTTGGTTGGATGTGATGAACGCTGAAGCGTCAAAAGGTGCGGCGATTAAACATCTACAGAACACATTAGGTTTCACTTACGAGCAGACCATGAGCTTTGGTGATTACCTAAATGACTTGGAAATGCTTAAAGAGAGCTACCACTCTTACGCGATGGAAAATGCACATCCAAAGCTGAAAGAGATTGCTCGTTTTGGCGCGCCAAGTAACGTTGATGCAGGTGTATTCCAAGTGCTTAAGAAGCTGCTAGCGTAACGCTCTTAAGCTCCAACCGATTTTTATGAAAGCCAACTCGTGAACATGAGTTGGCTTTTTTGTTGGCTACAGATCCAGTTAGTTAAATTTGAACGATTGTTCAGGTTGTTGTAGTCTGAAGATAAATTGGATGCCTGCTTATACAGCGGACATGCCTTATCAATGATCATTTGGAATGACGATGAGCAAGAAACTTCAACTTGATATTATTTCTGACGTAATGTGCCCGTGGTGCGTAGTCGGTTACAAAAACTTAGAGCTAGCCGTTGCGGAACTTGGTTTAGAAGACCAGATTGAACTTGAATGGCAGCCGTTTGAGCTTAACCCTGACATGCCGCAAGAGGGCGAAAACCTGCGTGCCCATATCATGAGAAAATACGGTTCTAGCGCAGAAGAGAGCCAACGTTCACGAGAACAGCTTTCGGCTCGCGGCCAAGCGGTTGGTTTCGATTTCAATTTCTATGACAGTATGAGAATGGTCAATTCACGTCATCTACATGTACTTCTCGATTTTGCACTAGCGCACGGCAAACAGACTGAGTTAAAGCTACGCTTCTTTGCTGCTCACTTCACAGAGCAAAAAGACCTGTCCGATCTTGAAGTCATTGCACAAGAGCTTGAAGCGGTTGGCTTAGACTCAACGAAGGCACTGAAGCGCCTAAAGAACACCGACAACTTGAAGCAAATTGAAGCGCAAGAGTTTGAATGGCAACGCATGGGGATCTCTGCGGTTCCTACTGTGGTGTTCAACCGTAAGAGTGCAGTAACGGGCGCGCAGACGGTAGAAACCTACAAGCAGATTCTTCAAGAGCTTATTGCTGAATCATAAACGGATCATTGCTATCAATTGGAGTCTGAATTTCATGGAATCACTGTCACTCGCTCAAGCGCAAAAACTGGTATTGCTTTCGCAAAAGCTGCCGCCTAAGAAGTTGCCACCTAAAAAGCAACGCAATGGGGGCGCTTTGGCGAACACGTTGTCTGCGATTGAAAACCTTGGCTATGTGCAAATTGATACCATCTCTGTGATTCAGCGAGCTCACCACCACACGCTTTGGAATCGCAATCAAGATTACCAACTGAACCATCTTGATAAGCTGTTAGAGCGTCGAGAAGTATTTGAGTATTGGTCGCATGCCGCCGCGTATTTACCCATGCGTGACTTCCGATTCAGCCTACACCGCAAGAATGGCTTTGCGAGCGGTAAGCTCAAGCATTGGTATAAAAAGAATGACGCACTGATGGCTCATGTTCTCAAACGTATTGAGAATGAAGGGCCGTTGATGGCGAAAGATTTTGAAGGGGATAGGCCAAACCCCGGCGGTTGGGGCGGTAAACCGGCCAAGCAAGCATTAGAAACATTGTTCATGCAAGGCGACTTAATGGTGCCAAGCCGAGTTAACTTTCATAAGGTGTATGACCTAACCGAGCGAGTTTTACCGAGCGGAATTGATACCTCTGAGCCGACAGAACAAGAGTACATCGAGCATCTGATAACACGTTATTTAGAGGCTAACGGAGTTGGAATAGCGTCGGAAATGAGCTACCTACTCAAGAACACAAAGCCTTTGATTCAGAGAGCACTCCAACAGATGCTTGAAGATAAGCAGGTTCTGAAAGTAGATATTCAAGGCTCTGATTACTATGTCCTGCCAGGTGCTTTTGAACTGCTGAATCAACCTCTTTCCAGAACCAAGCTTAAGATACTGTCTCCGTTTGATAACCTGCTGATTCAACGAAAGCGAATGCAATCATTGTTCAACTTTGATTACCTCCTAGAATGCTATGTTCCAGAGGCCAAGCGTCAGTTTGGTTATTTTAGCTTACCGATTCTGTGGCAAGGTGAGCTGGTGGCACGAATGGATTGCAAGGTCGACAGGAAGAGTGGTTTGCTCAATATCCGTAACTTGGTTGTGGAAGAACGAATTAAAAACCATGAGTTGTTGGTTCATGCTTTATGCGATGAACTAAAACACTTCATGGTGTTCAACCAATGTGATGAGATGATCGTCCATAACACCACGCCCTCTGATCTTGGCAAGCGCTTGATGAGCCAATGGCAAACAGTCTAGCGGTCTTTGTTGTTTAGAAAGCGCTTAGTTACTCAGCAAACGCAGCTAACAAGAACTCGACAAAGGTTCTGTTCTTCAACGACAGTTGCTTGGTTTTGTAGAGCAAGTGAATCGGCTTTGGTAACGGCGCCATGCCGGGTAGGATTTCCAACAGCGCTCCACGATCAATCTCTTCTGCGACTAAGATAGTCGGTTGCAACAACACGCCCACCCCCTGCAGGGCGGCATACCGCAACACATCACCATTATTCGACATCAAGCGCACACGTTCTTTATTCGGTGTGGCGTGAGGAGCTTGGCTGCTGTAACTGAATCCAAGCGATGGGTGCTGCGCCAAGTCTTCCAATACTCTGATTTCAGCATGTTGGTTTAGGTAAGCGGGCGCCGCGCAGTAACACATCTCATAATCCCCTAAATACCTTGCGACCAAGCTTGAATCGGATAGGTCACCAATTCGCACAATCAGGTCAATGTCAGATGAATAAGGATCAACAAGGTCATTATTCAACATCAGGTCAACGTTAATGGTTGGGTGATGCGCGAGAAACTTAGCTACGATAGGGGCGAGTACCTTGTTTCCATAGGTGACAGGGCAGTTTATTTTTACCGTGCCTTGTGGTTGATTTTCCAAGGTTTGAATCAGGTTCTCTGCATTGCTGATGTCTTCGAGAATTCGCTTACACTCACGATAGTAAAGTTGTCCTGAATCGGTTAACGATTGCTTACGCGTGGTGCGGTGGATCAGCTGAGACTTCAAACTGGCTTCTAAGGAATGGACATGTTTGCTTATCATGGTCGCCGACAGGTTGAAGTGGTTTGCGGCGCTGCGAAAGCTACCTTGTTCCACCACATAGACGAAGACTTTCATGCTGGTTAACTTATCCATTGAACACTCTTGGTTGATAAACAATAAACAAAAGGTGAGTTTATCAATTATTAGGGGTTAATTATATTAATGGCAAACCGATAATTAACTAAAATAAGAGTGTGCAATGCCTCAAACGAATGAAACTATCTTTGTTACTGCCGAACTTAAGATCAAAACCAACATAGAACGAGCAGCTGCGCTCGAAGCTATCGAACAGTTTTGTTTAGACATGCAAAGCGAACCGGGCTGCCTACAAGCAATTGCAACCTATGATCAAAGCCAAAGCGATCGTGTGATCTTGCTTGAGCAATACGTAAACCGCGAGGCGATCAATCAGCACTTTGTGATGCCTCATACCCAAGCGTTTATTGAGCGTGATATTACCGAGTTGGTTCAAGCATTCGAAACGCAACGTGGGCCTATCAAAGCACAAGAGCAGGAGATCTAAGACATGAAATGGGGAATCCTAGGAACCAGCTTTATCTCAGGCGTAATGGCGGATGCGATTAAAGGCGATGCTCAAAGTGAGCTGTATGCTGTTGCTGGACGCACAGAGAAAACACTCAATGAGTTTGCTGCCCAATACCAGCCAACACGAACCTTCAACAACTATGAAGCCTTGATTGAAGATGAGTCGGTCGACATTATCTACATTGCTCTACCAAACCACGTTCATCATGAGTATGTGATTAAAGCGGCTCAAAAAGGCAAAGCGATCTTGTGTGAGAAGTCTTTGTCGGTAGATATGGAAAAAACCGAGCAAGCTTTACTAGCCGTGAAAGAAGCGGGCGTATTCTTTGCTGAAGGTTTGATGTATTTAAACCATCCACTTATCACCAAGCTTCATCAAGAACTGGCAACTGGTGAGATTGGCGAAGTGCGTTCAATTCAAGGTTCCTACGTTGCGGCGATTGATCAGTTCGTGAATCCTGCGAGCAAAGGCGCGCTATACAACCTTGGCTGTTACCCAATGTCGCTGATTCACTCTGTTGCGCAGCAGCAATTTGGTGAGAGCGTGTTCGATGACGTGCAGATTTCAGCCATTGGCCGACGTGGTCAAGATGGTAACATCTGCGAGTCATCGGCGATGATGCGCTTCAACGACCACTTCACAGCGCAAATCCATACTGCAGAAGACCACGGTTTAAAGCATGGTTTTACGATCCTAGGCAGCAAAGGCTGTATCACGCTAGATACTAATCCATGGCTACCGACGGCAGAAAACACGTTTACGGTAGAGATCTATGAAACGTCGACACGTGAAGTGAAAGTCGAAGCGCAAGGTGATGGTTTCCATTATCAAGTGCGCAATATCCGCCAAGCGGTTGAGCAAGGTGATACACAACTTGCTGCGCCCATGGCGACTCATCAAGACTCTCGCGTAATCATGAAGTTACTGACGGATTGGGAACAAGCGGCGAGCTAGTTTCTTTGCTAATTCCTGTACACGCCTCATACTTGGTAGCTTCGTAAGCTATCAAGCATGAGGTGTTTCTCTAATCCTTCTCGCCCATTATCCTCAATAAATACTTTGCATTTGAAACAGTCGCAGTGTCCAATATCGGTTGAGACTACATTGATCGAAAAACCTTATTTTTTAAGGTGTTAAATAGGACCTTTGCCGCATGCTTAAATCAGATAAGAAAATCGAGAATCAAATCAGAGACGTGTTAACTGACGTTTGTGAAGACACGCTGAAAGGCTTCGATGGTTTTTTGTGGGTGACTCACTCGGTCAACTTTTCCTCTTTTCCGCAAAGTTTGAAAATTGTCTGTGTATTCGATACCAATCAGGATAGAACGAACTTCTTAAGTGGCGAAGGTCAACAGAGTGTCTCAGGGGCTATTCAACAAGCGTTCAATCAAGTTGGAATTCAACTGAAGAATATCGATAAGCATGTTAGCTACGATACGCAAGAAAATTGCGATCGCGACCATCAAGGGAAGTGGAACAAGAGGCTTTAAGGAGCGTTGTCATCGTTCTTGTTTAGACAGCCTATCCAAATTGAGTTTCAATAGTGTGGCGCTCAAACTGAGATTCGATACAGCAAATCCAAGTCCTATTCTGAGTTCTAGGCTCTGATAACTTCTCATCTTCCAAACCGTATTATTCTCATTTTGAGAAAATCTGAGCTGATTTCTCGTTAGCCGGAGATACTTGGTTTCCAAATAAAATTAAAATCACAAAAACTTATATTTTCCTTAATGCATTGATTTTGAATCGGCATTTGCTCGTTTTACTTGCCACCGATGAAACAAGACAGACGAGCACTTGAACAATAGAGCCATGTAGTCGATACTTTTTTCGTATTTTGATTCCTAAATTGACACGTAAGTTGGCTGACTTTTCGTTTTGTGATTTAAGGCATGACAGTATCGATTAGGAAATTTGAATCATGAAAACCTACATTTCTGTGCTGCTCGCACTCATACCGTCATGTTTAATCGCTGGTTACGCTTTTGCTGTTGGTACAGCGGTTGTGCTGCCAGGGCAACATGAAGTTGGTGTTGATCTTTTGGGCTCCCCACTATCTACGAATGCCGTCATTGATTGGGAAATTTCCAACAGTGATATTGTGTTCGGAGCTTATGCCGACAAAGCCGACAATGAGCGGGCCACGACAATTGGTTATATGTACAACCAAGTCATGGCGATGAACTCGGGTTGGTTGGAGAACGATCTCCGTAACCAAGCTGAGTTAGAAGGCCTCAATTTCGAAGACTATTTCCTGCACTTTTCTGAAGATACTGTCATTGCCGAAGTTGATAAAACTCATGGCGAAAAGACCCTTTTAAACCGAAAACCTATGATCTTGGGTTATACAGCCAGTGAAGACCATGCTGGTTTTTGGTTGTATCAAGAGCCTCCGTGGGATGCCGATGTGTTTGAGAATTTCGAACAGGGTGGGGCTTTGTATGTCTATCATGCTGAACAGTTCGAACGGCTGACCTTTAAGTTCTCACAGTTTGCTGGCAGCGGTGAATTTTGGATTGAATACCCAACTGCTATTGATTCTCAGGGTAGGGTTTCACAATGGGAAAGGCTTGATGTAAAGAAAGACAAAACGCTCAATATGACCAAAAACCAATCGGTGATCTGGAACCTTCCGGATAACTGGTTAAGAGCTACAACTCATGATGGGAGCGGTGCGAGTTATGGCGGCGGCCAGTATTTTGGTTCAACCTTTTTGAGAGATGGTGGGCGCTTATACGTTGTGAGAGTTCGTTGGCAAAGTGAGAATGCCGACGACAGGCCGCGTTTAAAAGAAGTAAAACTCAAAAACAGTTTTCCAACCGTCAAGTTAACCGATGCTCCGACTTCAACCCCGGACGGCAATGCTATCAGCCAATGGCGAAAAATCCGTGGTTTTGATGTGTCTGCAGACCTAGATGGTGATAACTACTTGTCGCCAAGCGAGTATCGAAATCGAACCAATAAGAACGCGACAGCACGTTTTCGTTGGGAATCAAGAGTGGTGCCATTTGGTCGAATGTGGAGCGCTAACTCATCTTGGTCGCTAACGAACGTCGCAAACGCGGATTATCTATCTGCTATTCATCGCTACTACAAGCAAAGCTGGGCAAGACAAGGTTTGAATGGTGCGTACAACGACGACACAAATAAACTCATTGGCTCGAACCAGTTCTATGTTCACTCTGGCGGGCATGTTCAAGAGTTAGGAGCTGTTGCGGGTTCGAATCAAGCGGATGATCTCTACAAGCAACAATTTTCAGCGTTTCTCAAAAATCTTTCTGCTTTAGAAAGTGATGCGTCGATTGGGTTGAATATCGGAACCGCGAACTTACTGGGTCGAAATGGACAGTCTCATCTTAGCGAGGCGGGCTCTCTGTATTTACGCGAGCACTACATTTTTCCGTCTACTGGGTTTAGTGGTTACTCGGGGATCTCAAAATTCTGGGATAATTCTGCGCTCGCCTACAATGGGCAAAGTGTTATTTTTCAGGCGACAACGCGTTATGGGCGAGTTCAGTATCTTGGAAATAGTGAAGATAATTGGAAGCAAGACCAATACTCGACCCTAGCGATCTACCACCTCAATAGACACGCTCAACATAGCTACTTTAATCAGTGGAACAATGGTTACGTCTATGGAAGTGGCAATACGACGGCTGACACTTTCTGGCAAAGTGGTGTCCCTAAAAACATCGCCTACCAACCCAGTTCGTTATTGGCCGTTGACTTGGGAGAGCCGAGTCATCAAATCCCACATGGCTTTGCGCCGATTCCTTTGATGCTTTCGACAACGACACCTCAGCCTGCTGACTACACCATCGTTGGCGATTCCTCGATGAACGAAATGGTGCATGCTGATCTGCCCAATGGTATCACTCACGTTCTACCGACGTTCACGTACTTTATGTATCAATCTGAAAATCAGGTGGTTGCTGGTGGCCCTGAGGACATGGTGTTAGCGAGAGAGTTCAGCAATGGTCGTGTGTTGTATCGCACGGATTTCCACGGTAAGAATCCGAGCTTTTATGACGCGGCAAAACTCACCATCGCGCTGGATGTTCCAATGAAACCTGTTGATGCTAACGGTAACGTTGGTGACTATGTGAGTGAAATAGAAATTGGCGGTTATGAAGGGCTGTTCTTACTTTATTAGAACTAATGCGAGTGAGCACTCTCGAACCAGAGCAGACTAGAGCTTAGGTTCGGGATATGAGCTTATTCTTTTTACACTGCTTAAATTCTTTGGCGATCCACGATTGCTCGTTTAAACCATTGTCGATTAGAGCAAAAAGGTAGCCATCGACTTTGCCTGAAGCCGCAGGATATTCTTGAAAAGCGTGCTTAGGGTAGCCGGGGTAATCCATCTCGTATTGAGCGTCTAACTGCTTACCGAGTTGACGCCATTTTACGAATAACTCAGAAGAAGATGTCTCAACCTTATATTGGCCCAAAATGCGTTGGTGATGGGTTAACGCCACTTTAGCGCAGTGGTTGGTCTGTACGACTTTTTGTATCAATTCAACTTGTTCTTCACTCATGGTTTTCGCCAGTACATTCTCTTGTTCGATACGCGCCATTCGCTCACCAAACGTTTCAGCATGGATGGGAAACACAAAAGTAAGCGGTAAAGCCAATACCAAAAGACGCTTGTAGAACATAACCAAACTCGTTAGAAGGATTCGCGGCTATTATGCCGCCCGCCGCCAATATTATTAATGAATAAACACGCTTAACTGTAAAAATTATTTTTATCGAGTGGATAAATGTTCTTGGAATTGGGTTATTCAGGCTCTGAATGTTTGGTTGGTGAGCCTGAAAATTGATGAGGATCCGTTACGAATTAATGACCTTAATACCTTTGTCTTGAAGTTCATCAATCACACTACTCGAAAGATCAATATCGGTGATCACGCCATCAAGCGCGCTTAAATCTAAGGCGTGGAAGGTAGCGATGCGCCCGTATTTGGTTGAGTCTGAAATCAGATAGTTTGAATTAGCTGCTTGAACAATGGCTTGTTTGACTAACACCTTATTTTCACAAGGTGTCGAGAGCCCTTTTAGATTCCAAGATGAAGAAGAGATAAACGCAATATCAATATTCATCCCTGCCAAAAACTCAGCCACTTTACCCCCAATACTCGATTGATTTTCACGGTCAATCTTGCCACCAGTATGGTAAATCTCAGATTGTGTGTTGTTCATTAGGTACGCGGCAATTGCGAAGTCATTGGTGATGATAAGCAGGTCATCTCGCCCTGCAAGTTGGTGGGCGATCTCCAAAGAGGTTGTTCCAGCGTCTAAGTAGATAGTCGAATACTTAGGAACCAATTGAGCCGCTAGTTGACCTATTTGAGCTTTTTCGCTTGCTTGCTGTTCTACCTTTATGTCGTGTGACAATTCGCTGTGAAGTGCTTTAGTCAGCTGAACACCGCCCGAAACTGAAATCACTTTCCCTGATGTCTCTAGCTTTACGATATCCCGACGAATGGTCATATGAGAGACCTCTAGGTGCTCTACAAGCTCAGAAATACTGATCACTTCTTGGTGTGATAATAGTGACAAAATGGTTCTCTGACGTTCCGCTGGAATCATGATTCTTCTTCTATGTTCTTATTTTTCATCATCCTATCAATCTTTCTCTGTTTTGTGAATATCTGTGAATATCTGTTGTTAAATAGTAATTAGAACTGTGATAGTCGCCGAAATTATCATTATCAAATGCCTCGAAAGGGTTAAATTACTCATGAATGTTAACTTTTGTTAAAAGTGTGACTTATCACTAAGTCGCATTCGATTGCTTCACATATAATCACAAACATAAACAAGAATTAACAAATTTAGAGTTTAACAATTACGTGAAAGGCATCTTGCTATGAATGAAGTTCAATCTGTTGGTGTTATCGGTTTAGGTTCTATGGGCATGGGCGCAGCGAAGTCATGCGTGCGTGCAGGGCTTGATGTATATGGTTTCGATTTGAATCCGCAAGCGATTGAAAAATTGGGTGAATATGGCGCAAAAGCGGTCTCTACAAGCGCGGTTGAGTTTGCCGACAAACTTGATTCAGTTTTGGTATTGGTTGTGAATGAAGCTCAAGTTAACACGGTACTGTTTAAGACTGGTCTTGCGGCGGCACTGAGACCTAACACGCCAGTTATGGTCTCGGCAACGATCTCAGCAGAAGACGCGAAACAAATCGAAGCTCAGCTTGCTGAACATGATCTTGTGATGCTGGATGCGCCAGTGTCCGGCGGTGCAGTAAAAGCAGAAGCGGGTGAAATGACGATTATGGCTTCAGGTGCGGTGACCACATTTGAAGCACTGGCTCCGGTACTTGATGCAACTGCAGCTAAAGTCTACAACATCGGCGAGACCATTGGCCTTGGTGCGACCGTTAAGATTATCCACCAGTTACTAGCAGGTGTTCATATTGCTGCGGGCGCTGAAGCGATGGCACTAGCCGCACGCGCAAACATTCCGCTTGATTTGATGTACGACGTTGTTACGAATGCAGCGGGCAACTCTTGGATGTTCGAGAACCGCATGAAGCACGTAGTCGATGGTGATTACTCTCCAAAATCTATGGTTGATATCTTTGTGAAGGATTTGAACTTGGTATCAGATACCGCTCAAAACCTGAAATTCCCACTCCCATTATCAAGTGCTGCACTGAACATGTTCGTTAGCGCGAGTAATGCTGGATTTGGTCAAGAAGACGACAGTGCAGTGATAAAAGTCTTCCAAGGTATTGACCTGCCGGGTGTAAACACGTCAAAGGCGGAGAAATAATCATGTTATTAGGTGTTATTGCAGACGACTTTACAGGTGCAACAGACATTGCTGGTTTCTTGGTTGAAAACGGTATGCGCACTGTTCAACTGAATGGGATTCCAACGGGAGAGTTTGACACATCAGCAGATGCTGTGGTGATCAGCCTTAAATCTCGCTCTTGCCCAGTTGACCAAGCGGTGACGGATTCGGTTACTGCGCTTAAATGGCTTCAATCTCAAGGTTGCCAACAGTTTTACTTTAAATACTGCTCAACGTTCGACAGTACCGCTGAGGGCAATATTGGTCCCGTAACAGATGCACTTTTGGCGGAACTTGGAGAATCTTTCACTATGGTTTGCCCTGCATTGCCAGTAAATGGTCGCACGGTTTACAACGGTCACTTGTTTGTTTTTGGTGAGTTGCTCAGTGATTCAGGTATGCGTAATCACCCTGTTACACCAATGACGGATTCAAGTGTGGTTCGAATGATGGACGCACAATCAGAAGGTGTTTCCGGTTTAGTTAACTTTCAAACGATTGAACAGGGCGCTGATGCGGTTACCGCTCGTTTTAACGAACTCAAAGCTCAAGGTAGTCGCTACGCCGTGGTAGACGCATTTAATGCAGAGCACTTGGTGACGTTAGGTCAAGCGGCTAAATCTCTGAAGCTAATCACAGGTGGCTCAGGCCTAGCTGCTGGTATCGCTAAAAATTGGACAGGACATCTTGCTGACCAAAGTGATGCAAAACATGCCGGTAGCCCAGTCAAAGCACCAACCGTTGTGTTCTCTGGTTCTTGTTCAGTGATGACTAACCAACAAGTTGCGCTATACAAACAGCTTGCTCCTCACTTTGCTATCGATGTGAAGGCTTGCTTAACCAATGATCAATACGCCAATGAAGTATTCGATTGGGTGATGACTCATATTCAAAGTGAATTTGCACCGTTGGTATACGCGACGGCTGAAGCAACGGCACTAAAAGCTATTCAAGAAGAGTATGGCGCGCATGCCTCTAGTTATGCGGTTGAACAGTTCTTTAGCCAGCTAGCGATTAAGTTGCAGCAGAAAGGAGTGAAGAACTTCATTGTCGCTGGTGGTGAAACCTCTGGTGTAGTGACCCAAAGCTTGGCTGTGAAAGGTTTTCATATTGGCCCTCAAATCGCACCAGGTGTGCCTTGGGTGAGGTCGGTTGAAGGTGATCTTTCATTGGCACTTAAATCTGGCAACTTTGGTGATGAAAACTTCTTCGCTAAAGCTCAATCATTCTTTTCATAAGCGAGATTCAAATGAGTAAAGTTTTGATGAACGAGCAGCAGTTAAGAGAGCAAATGGTCACGCTCGCTCGTTCAATGTTCGAGCGAGGTTATGCTACAGGTGGCGCAGGTAACCTATCTATCAAATTGCCAAATGGACATTTTCTAGCAACACCAACAGGCTCTTCATTTGGTCGCCTTATCGCTGAGGAATTGTCGGTTGTTGATATTGATGGGAACCACATTTCAGGTAAGAAGCCTTCGAAAGAAGCCGCGTTCCACTTAGCGATTTATAGAAATAATGAAGAGTGCAATGCGATTGTGCACCTGCACTCTACATATCTAACTGCACTGTCTTGCCTTGAAGGGTTGGATGGTAACAACGCGATTAAGGCTTTCACACCGTATTTCGTGATGCGAATTGGTGAGTTACCAGTGATTCCTTACCTACGTCCGGGTGACCCACAAATCGCTGAAGAGTTGGCAAAACGAGCAGGTGATTATCGAGCATTTTTGTTAGCAAACCACGGCCCAGTAGTAACAGGCACTGACTTTGTTGATGCCGTTGATAACGCTGAAGAGCTAGAAGAGACCGCCAAATTAGCATTCTTATTGAAAGGGAATGATATCCGTTACCTAACGGACGAAGAAGTGATGGATTTAAAAGGGAGAGGCAAATAATGGCTAAGTTCGCAGCAAACTTAACGATGTTATTCACAGAAGTACCATTTCTAGAGCGTTTTGAAAAAGCACACCAAGCCGGTTTCAAAGCTGTTGAATACCTATTCCCTTATGCATTTGAGGCCGAAGAGCTTGCAGCAAAAATGCAGAGATTTGGTTTTGAGCAGGCGCTTTTTAACATGCCTCCAGGTAATTGGGATGCGGGTGAGCGTGGTTTTGCCGCTATTCCAGATCGTGAAGAGGAATTTAAAGCTAGTGTTGATACGGCGCTTATGTACGCGACAGCTCTGGGCTGTAAAAAAGTCCATGCAATGTCAGGCATATTGAATGAGAACTTTACTAAGCAACAACACGTTGAAACCTTCATCTCAAACATTCGTTTTGCGGCTGATAAGTTTGCTGAGCAAGGCATCGAATTGATGATTGAACCTCTTAATAGCCGTGATGTTCCGAACTATTTTGTGGCGCATCAACGTGAAGCTGTCGAACTGATTAAGTTGGTCGATAGACCAAATGTGAAACTTCAACTCGACCTTTATCACGCGCAAATCATGGATGGTGATTTAAGTACTTTGATTCGTGAAGTTGCTGCTTATACCGGTCATATCCAAATTGCTTCTGTACCAGAGAGGCATGAACCATCGGAAGGCGAACTGAACTACCCACATTTATTTAGTGTTTTGGATGATTCAGGTTACCAAGGTTGGATTGGCTGTGAATATAACCCAAGAAGCACGACAGAAGAGGGGCTTAGCTGGGTAAAAAGTTATTTATAGCGCGGTGTGAATGGCGTTTATATGTAACGAACCATAAAAGTAAAAACTGATTTAGATAACACGGCTTACAGGTAAGCCAACACATAACGATAAAGTGCAATAGGTGATCCCGATATCACCTATATGCACCACCCTACAACTTTCATAAAAATGAAGAAAGAGACAAAAGGAATATAAAATGGATGGAGCACTGATAGGCATCGTAATTGGCATTTTAGCCATGATGGGTATGATTATTAAAACGAGAATCCCAGTCGCACTTGCTATGATTATTGCAAGTATCATCATGGGTCTGTTTGCAGGAATGGCACCAACCGAATTGATCAACGCAATTAAAGTAGGCTTCGGTGGTGTTTTAGGCGGCATTGGCCTGATTATCGCGTTTGGCGTGATCATGGGCGCGTGTTTCGAGCGTTCTGGGGCTGCGGTTCGTATGGCAAAAACCTTTGTTAAGCTTTGTGGTAAAGGCCGTGAAGATTTAGCACTAGGTTTCACTGGCGTATTAGTGGCTATCCCGGTTTTTTGTGACTCTGCGTACATCATTTTGCATTCCCTTGTTCGCGCAATCTCACGAGATACGGGTAAGTCAGCGGTTGGCCTTGGTGTGACTCTAGCACTTGGCTTGCTTATCACTCACGCACTTGTGCCACCAACACCGGGCCCAGTTGCTGTGGCTGGAATTCTAGGTGTAGATCTAGGTGAGTACATGTTGTGGGGTTTGATGGTTTCTATCCCTATGATGCTTCTTTCTATGATTTATATTCGCCGAGTAGGTAACGAGTACTACCGCGTACCAAACGGTGAAACATGGATTACGAACCAAGCTGATTGGGCAAACCTTGAAAAAGTAAAAGAGACAGATGACAGAGAGCTACCAAGTAACTTTTTATCATTCGGTCCAATTTTGTTGCCAATCGCATTCATTCTAATCAATACGCTTGTTGGTCAAGGTGATACTGCAATGCACAACGTTATTTCGTTGATTGGTAACCCAGTGGTGGCTGTAGGTATCGGTGTTCTTATGGCGCTATACGGTCTTACTCGCCACATCGAACGTAAAGACATGGTTAGCTCTATGGATGATGCTCTGTCTACTACAGGTCTAATTCTTGTGGTAACTGGCTGTGGTGGCGCAATGGGTGCAGTACTTAAAGCATCAGGTGCTGGGCCTCAAGTTGCAGAAGCGATCGCGAGCAGTGGCATTCCACCATTATTAGTACCATTAGCAATTGCATCTATGCTTCGCTTAATCCAAGGTTCAGCAACGGCGTCCATGATGGTTGCGGCGACAATGACATTACCTCTTGTTGAAACGTTAGGTTTGGATCCTGTGTTCGTGGCCCTTGCTTGTGCAGTAGGTCCTGTAGGCTTCTCTCACTTGAACGATTCATACTTTCATATCATTAACCGTACGTTAGGTATTACTGAACTTGCAGACCAAATCAAGATCTGGTCTGTGTCTTCAACTATCGCATGGGCGATTGGTGCAAGCATCATCATGGTTCTCAACCTGGTATTTGGTAAAGGCGGTACGTGGATTGATCCACTGATACCAATTGCTGTGTTAGGTGCTCTGTTTGTGTGGCTAAAAAGTAAAGAGAAATCACAAGTAAAGACAGCCGTTACTAACTAATATTGCATAGCTTTATATACTGCCCCTATTAAGTGATTAGCTTGCTGATCTTCAATAGGGGCATTTTTGGATCGGGCACTCATCAAAATTACTAATCTTTTGGATCTCTCAGTATGAAAATTGTTATTGCACCAGACTCGTTTAAAGAGTCTTTATCTGCCTTATCGGTGGCAGCGTGTATCGAAAAGGGCTTTCGTGAAATCTTCCCTGACGCTGACTATGTGACCTTGCCTTTGGCCGATGGCGGTGAAGGGACTGTGGATGTATTGCTCCAAGGGCTTTTTGGTGAAAAGCGACATAGCCAAGTCGAAGGGCCGTTAGGGCAACCAGTCAATGCAGAATGGGCAATGCTAGAACCGTCGGATCAGAATCCTAAGAAAACGGCTTTAATTGAGATCGCCGCTGCCTCTGGTTTGGACTTGTTGAAACCAGAGCAGCGTGATCCATTGATTGCTTCTTCATTCGGAACGGGGCAATTGATTTTGGAGGCGATAGAGCAGGGCGCTCAAACGATTATTCTTGGATTGGGTGGCAGTGCAACTAATGATGGCGGTGCAGGTATTGTTCAAGCATTAGGTGGGACACTGTTAGATAATGCAGGGCAAGAGCTTAACCGAGGTGGCGTTGCACTAGCTGATTTATCATCGATTGATCTTACTGGTTTAGATTCACGCTATGCTGATATCGAGTTAATTGTGGCGTGCGATGTCGATAATCCGTTGTGTGGTGATAACGGTGCTAGCCATATATTCGGCCCACAAAAAGGCGCAAGCCCAGAACAAGTTGTGATGCTTGATAAGGCGCTTGAGAATTTTGCTCAAGTAGTTGAATCGCAAGGTTGTGTTCGTGGGGATGATCCCGTTCACAAGCGTACTGGTTATGGCGCGGCTGGTGGTGCTCCAATGGGGCTTGGTTTGTTGTTTAACATGCAGATTAAACCGGGTATTGAGATGGTGCTTGATGTTTTGCAAGCCGATGAAGTATTGAAAGGCGCAGATCTTGTGATTACCGGTGAAGGGCAAATGGACAATCAAACTCTGCAAGGAAAAACACCTTATGGCATTGCCAAACGTGCGAGCTTACAGGGCATTCCAACCATAGGAATTGCCGGATCTTTAGGCACCGAAGTAGAAGCGCTTTACGGCGAAATGAGCAGCTTGTTTGGAACTGTAAGATCGCCACAAACTTTAGAAAAAGTATTACAAGAGGCGGAGCTTAACTTAACAAGAACGGCAAGAAATATCGCAGCGACTTTACGGTTAGGTCACAAAATATCTCAAAAATAGTGGCTTCTACGAGGTAGGCTGCGCCTAGCTTTGGTTTTCTTCGTGTTGTAAGTTCATGATTATTATATTGTAAATATTATTGTCAATATTGAATGATTATGATTTAGATCATTAATTTGATAGGTTTTATCCATGATAACGATAAATACAAACGATTATATTTTACTTTAGCCCAGGCGTATTCTATATCCTTAATTACTGCGTGGTTTTGTGTGATGAATAGCCACCATTCAGAAGTAAAGATGCAACAAAGATGGTGCATCTAAAAGGTAATAAGGAATAGATGATGAGTAAAAAATTAACTACAGCTGCGGGTTGTCCTGTTGCTCATAACCAGAATGTTCAAACTGCGGGTAAACGCGGTCCTCAACTTCTTCAAGATGTTTGGTTTTTAGAAAAAATGGCGCATTTTGATCGTGAGGTGATTCCAGAGCGTCGTATGCACGCGAAAGGCTCAGGTGCTTACGGCACATTTACCGTTACACACGACATCACAAAATACACCAAGGCAAAACTATTCTCTGAAATCGGTAAAAAGACGGATCTGTTTGCACGATTTACAACGGTAGCTGGCGAACGTGGCGCAGCGGACGCGGAGCGTGATATTCGCGGTTTCGCGTTGAAGTTTTATACTGAAGAAGGCAACTGGGATATGGTGGGTAACAACACGCCAGTATTCTTCCTTCGTGATCCTCTTAAGTTCCCAGACTTAAACCACGCCGTTAAACGTGACCCTCGCACTAACATGCGCAGCGCGAAGAACAACTGGGATTTCTGGACTTCTTTACCTGAAGCACTTCACCAAATTACTATCGTGATGAGTGATCGCGGTATCCCTGCGACTTACCGCCACATGCATGGTTTCGGCAGTCACACGTTCAGCTTCATCAATGCTGACAACGAACGTTTCTGGGTTAAATTCCACTTCAAATCTCAGCAAGGTATTAAGAACTTGTCTGACGCAGAAGCGGCACAAGTGATCGGTGATGATCGCGAAAGCCACCAACGTGATTTGCTAGACAGCATCGATAACCAAGATTTCCCGAAATGGACGTTGAAAGTACAAGTGATGCCAGAAGCGGATGCAGCGAAGGTTCCATACAACCCGTTCGATTTGACTAAGATCTGGCCTCATGCAGATTACCCGTTGATCGAAGTGGGCGAATTTGAGCTAAATCGTAACCCGCAAAACTTCTTCGCAGAAGTAGAGCAGTCAGCATTCAACCCAGCGAACGTAGTTCCAGGTATCAGCTTCTCGCCAGACAAGATGCTGCAAGGGCGTCTGTTTGCTTACGGTGATGCACAACGTTACCGTTTGGGTGTAAACCATCAGCACATTCCAGTGAATGCGCCTCGTTGCCCAGTACACAGCTACCACCGTGATGGCGCGATGCGTGTCGATGGTAACTTCGGTGGCACATTAGGTTATGAGCCAAACAACGAAGGTCAATGGGCTGAGCAACCAGATTTCGCTGAACCAGCACTGAACCTAGATGGCGTAGCAGCACACTGGGATCACCGCGAAGATGAAGATTACTTCTCGCAACCGGGTGACTTGTTCCGCCTAATGACACCAGAGAAGCAAGCGATTCTTTTTGATAACACTGCTCGCAACCTAGGCGGCGTGCCAAAAGAGATTCAATTGCGTCACCTAAGACACTGTTACAAAGCTGACCCTGCATACGGTGAAGGCATTGGTAAACTGCTTGAAATCGACGTGAGCGAATTTAAGTCGTAATCAATCATCTTGATTCGTTAATTGAAAGGCCGTTGAGTGAATCACTCAACGGCCTTTTTTGATCTCGCTGATCATCAAGCAACCCTAAATCATTGAAAAGTTGAACTATTCACATTGATAGTTTTTACCTATCGAATTGATAAATTTATCCCATTATCTTTGTAAGAACGATCGGATTATTCTACGACTATCAGTTTATAAAGTAATAGAGTTTGAGATGAGTAAAAGCGCATTAATTGTTGAAGGTGGGGCAATGAGAGGCATCTTCGCAGCCGGAGTGTTGGACGCCTTTATGCAAGACGATTTCCGTCCCTATGATTTTGCTATTGGTGTATCTGCGGGCGTGTCGAACCTCGTTGGTTACTTATCTCAAGCGCCAAAGCGCAGTTATAACGTGATTACTACCATGGCGACCGACAAAACCTTCTTTAATCCAACTCGCTTTGCTAAAGGCGGTAACTTGGTGGACGTGAAGTGGTTGTGGGATGAGTCTAACCAACGTTACCCACTCGATTGTGGTGAGCTGTTTTCAAGTATCCCACTCATTGCAGCTGTAACAAACGTCGATACAGGCAGTGCAGACTACTACCATATCAAGCCAGAAAACCTCTCTAACGTGGTTGAAGCGACCACCGCGTTACCTATTGCTTACCGCGAAACTCCGTGTTTCTCTGGTGGTTGTTATACCGATGGTGGCGTAGCGGATTCAATTCCGGTTCGCGAAGCATATCGACGTGGTGCGCGTGACATTACCGTGATTCTTTCTCACCCTCTGAGTTATCGAATGAAACCGCAGAAGTATCAGTGGATGCTGAAAAAGCTGTTAAAGAAATTCCCAAACATTGCTGAGTCGATGGCGGTACGTGCTGAAAACTACAACCAATCTTTAGAGTTCATTCGTAATCCACCAAAAGATGCGACCATCAAGGTGATTGCGCCGCCAGAAGCCTTCGCGGTGAAGCGTTTGACCATGGATCAAGTGACACTTGATGCAGGTTACGAGATGGGCATCCAAGCTGGGGAAGAGCATATCGCGATCCGAAAAGGCGTGTATGGTTTGGATATTGAAGATTGTCACTTTTGTGTCTAGTTCTGTTTTCGATAATGGACTAAGCTAAAAAGCCACGCTATTCATTAAGACCTAGCGTGGCTTTATATTTTAGAAAACAATCTATTTTTAAAACAATATTTTATTAAAGCAGCCTGTTACTAAACCAGTCTATTACTCGACCAATTCATTACCGCTGGTGTTACCAGTAAAGAAGGCATCAACACTGGTGAGCGTTGTGTTGGCAATGTTGAACAACGCATCTTTAGTCAAGAAAGCTTGGTGACCTGTGAACAGCACGTTGTGACAAGCAGATAGACGGCGGAACACATCATCGACAATCACGTCATTTGATTTGTCTTGGAAGAACAGCTCTTTCTCGTTGTCATACACATCAAGACCAAGTGCGCCAATCTTACTCTGTTTAAGCGCTTCGATAGCAGCTGTGGAATCCAGTAGTTCACCACGGCTGGTGTTGACAATCATCACGCCGTCTTTCATCTTCTCAAACGCAGTCGCATCTAATAGGTGGTAGTTCTCTTTACTCATTGGGCAGTGTAGAGAAATCACATCAGACTCTTGGTAAAGTTCGTCGAGTTCAACGTATTTAGCGCCTAACTCAACAGCTAACGGGTTTGGATATGGGTCGTAGCATAGGATATTCATGCCTAAACCCTTCAGAATTCGCATCGTCGCTAGGCCAATCTTACCCGAGCCAATCATACCGACCGTTTTACCGTGGAAGTTAAAGCCAACTAACCCCTCAAGAGAGAAGTTCGCATCACGAGTGCGTTGGTATGCGTTGTGTAGTTTACGGTTCAAACACATCATCATGCCAACCGTGTGTTCTGCTACCGATTCTGGTGAGTAAGCCGGAACGCGAACCACTTGCAGACCAAACTCTTTGGCTGCGTCTAGGTCGACCTTGTCAAAGCCCGCACAGCGCATCGCGATTAACTTGGTGCCGCCTTGAGCAAGAATCTCTAACACGTCTCGCGATAGGTCATCGTTTACAAACGCACAAACCACTTCGTTGTCGTGCGCCATTTTTGCTGTTGTTGTGGTGAGTCGAAAATCGTGAAAATGAAACTCAGCGTTGAGTTCGCCTTTTGCCAGTTCGAATGATTTTTCGTCGTATGATTTTGAGCTAAAAAAAGCAATGTTGAGCATGGCTTCCTCTCTTACCTAAAATATAAATAACCCACTAATTCATTCTCTGAGACGGGATTAAAACTAATAACTCTGTTCAGTGTGCTAGAGTTTTTTTCTCTTGTCTATCACCATTAGTCATTGTAATTGCTATGGTTATTTGATCTTTTGTCTTCACTTATTGAACATTAAAAATCACATTACGAGGTTGCTTGCTTATAAGTTCATCAATATTGAATGAATCTTACTTTCGGGTGTGGAACGTTGAATTTTCCAGTGTGACGGAATACGTAAATGACTCATATAAAACCTCTTCTCTAACTGTTCTTTGAAAGTTGTGCTTCTGTCTAACGAGTGGCGGTTGTTATTTACCAGTAGTTCTCACTGCTGAATTGACCGGGTTTTCTGCGTAAGTGCTTTTCGAAACCTAAGCTAGTTAGCGCTTCGCTTGTGTCACGAACCATTTGCGGATTGCCGCAAAGGTAGAAAAAACTGCGGGTTTGATTGAAAGCGACAGACGCGGCTTGCTCGAGGTCGCCTCCAAGTAACAAATTTGGGATTCGTCCGCGCAAAGTTCCGGTAACTGATTCTCTAGAAATAATTGGCACATATTTAAGTCTCCCTTGAAAGTGATTAACGAGTTGAGTGATACGATCTCGATAAGTCAGGTCTTGCTCTGTTCTTACAGCATGCACTAGAACCAGATTCTTGAATGAAGAGGCTTTGTCTGAAGCCAACTCATTTTGCTGTATCTGCATGCTCTCAAGTATTGAGATAAATGGGCCTACCGCGGTTCCGGTTGAAAGCATCCATAGATCGTCGGCGATCTCTGGGATCTCATCTAATGTCATAAAGCCACTTGGGTCTTTCCCGACAAAGATGTCATCACCAGCTTGCAATTCGTGAAGTTGAGGCGAGAGCTGACCGTTCTGATCCTTAATAATCAAAAACTCTAGATGCTGATGTCCTTGCTCATGCTCTGGTGCATTCACCATAGAATAAGCGCGTCTCACAAACTCACCTTCGTTATTGAGCAAGCCAAGCTTAGTAAACTGACCTGCCTGATAAGAAGAGACAGGTGCACTAACCTGGAGTGAGAACAATTGATCTGTCCATTCTGTTTTGTTTAGGACTTTGCCTGTAACTAAACCATGAGGAATATCTGTCATATCATCCACCTTTAAGAAGAGAAGTTATCTCATTAAGGATACTCAACTATTTACACTTTAGAGTTGCATGTACCACGCCAATAATGAGAATGCTTATCAATACTGATTAAAGGTTAATTATTGGGTCGAATGTTGTCAAAAAGACAACATACTATTTGAGTCCAAATGACTCGTGCATGTGTTTTGGTTTCGTTTTAATAGACTTTAGCTGGTTGAACATCGTTAACATAGGTTGAGTGGTTTGACCCCTAGGATATTCAATCAATTACTGAAGAGAATAATTTATAGATGCGTATAATGGCGGCTTTCGTTCTCATTATAACTGTGTTTTATGCTTGATAATCTTCGTATGGCCTTGAACGTATTGTTCGTGACCATTAATACTGCATTCACCGCATTGGCTGTGAGCCTGTTTGCCCTAATCAAACTTATTTTGCCAATTTCTGTCGTTCAAAAATCATGCACTCGCTTAGCTAACTTCACATTCTGGTGTTGGGCTTCTCTTAATTTATGGATGTTGAACGCCAATAACGATATCGAATGGCAAGTGGAAGGGGGGGAAGATATTTCGACCAAGCAGTGGTATTTGATGATGTCTAACCACCTAAGCTGGGCAGATATTGTGATTTTGTCTTCAATCCTAAAAGACAAAATGCCGATGACGAAGTACTTCTTGAAACATGAATTGTTGTACGTACCATTTGTTGGCTTGGCCTGCTGGGGCTTAGATATGCCATTCATGAGACGCCACTCTCGTGAGTTCCTATTACGCAACCCAGAACGCCGTAATGATGATTTTAATGCAATCAATAAAGCGTGTACTAAGTTCAAATTAGCACCGACAACATTGGTTAATTTTGTTGAAGGGACTCGTGCAAACCACGAGAAACTGGCGTCAGCAAAGACCCCTTATCGCCACTTATTGAAGCCGAAAACTGGGGGCGTGGCATTTGCTTTATCTGCAATGGGCCCAATTTTGGATGGCATCGTGGATGTGACCTTAGCTTACCCTGAAAACCAAACCTCTCCGTTTGAAGATATGCTGAAGGGCAAAATGACTAAGGTCGTTGTGCGTATTAAATTGCATCCAATGGATGAGAACGTGAACGGTAATTACTTTGAAGATAAGGCTTTTAAACGTCGCTTCCACAATTGGTTGAACAGCACGTGGAAAGAGAAAGACGTCTACCTTGATACGGTTTATGGGGTTGATAAGCCTTCTGAGGTAGAGACAGTTGACGAGCCTGATGTGGCTTATAAGAAACAAGAACAGTAAGCTAAAACTGAATCGATAGCATTAATAAAGCCGATAGCTCATTGAACTATCGGCTTTTTTATTAATTTGACTTTCTTAATATTCAAACCATTAAGTTAGTACTTACTATGGCTTAACCGCCTGGTAAGCATCAATAATATGCTTTACTTGGCTAGGTTTGCCTTGCTTCTCTTGTCCTTGATGGATACGTAAGTAGTGCTGCAATGTTTTGGCTTTGTATTGCTGTGATACCTTCACTTGTTCATCACAACTTGGTGTCCAGATCTTGTCACCGACGTTTGATATCTCGCTAACGGTTTGGCTCTTTTCTGAATCACCGCGACTATTACTCACCAATAAAATCTCGTAGTAACGACGGTTCTCTTCAATCAACACTTCATCAATAAGACCAAAATGGATCGCCTTTAAATGGCTTCTCAACTCGAATTGCTGATGCACCGGACAAAGCAAGAAATCGATCGCTTTGTCTGGGTGTTGACGATGAATATCATCGACGAGCTTTTGAGTAAGATCGCCACCGACGCCCGCAATAATCACCAGGTGTTTGCCAGTATGTTTCTCAAGCGGGATAGCGGCGACATCCATACAGTAGACTTGCCATTGGCTAGTCACTTTCTGTTCTGCTATTGCACCTTGCGGAAAGTAACGCGTAAGTTTGCTTTCCAAATCGCTCATAAGAGACGGGACAATATCGACAAAGTGAAGCTGAGGTGCTTTGTTATCCGACAACAGTTGAACACCCAAGAAGCCGTGATCACAACAACAGTCCCAAATATGTTGGTAGTCATTGCTGACAAGGGAATGGAGAGTTTGCAGTCGGTTACTTAGCTTCATAAGGCTCGTGTCGTTAGAAAAGGGGTATTGTCGTGTTGAACGCGCATTGTAATGACTTTCCATAAAAACAAAAGCACCTAGGGTATGAATCCTAGGTGCTTTGTAGTGGCTACAGAAATGTAAGTATAGGTTTACGATGCTTTGGCAACGGCTCTGATATGGCCTTCCACTCGGTTCTTACCAAGTTGTTGCGCGATAAGTTTCGCTTGTTCCGCCAGCGCTAAAGCTGAGTCTGTTTCACCCTCTATTTGCGAGTATCCCACGCTAACCCCTAGCGATAAGGTGATATCTGGAGTGACGATGGTTTTCTCCGCGATTGCGACTCTGCACTGGTCTAGCTGGAATTTGGCATCTTTCACATCATTGGCTTTGAATAATACTGCGAACTCCTTTCCTCCAACACGAGCCAAGCAAAGTCCCTTTGGCTTGGGGAAGTAACTGCGTATCGATTCTGCAGTCAGCTTGATCATCTTGTCGCCAACCGCTTCACCGTAGGCTCGGTTTACGTGGTCGAAGTTATCGATATCAAGCAGAGCGACATAGGTATCGGGCTCGCTCACGTAGTTTTCGATGGCGATGCTGAAACTGCTCTTATTGTCTAACTGCGTCATCAGATCTTTGCTGCTCAATTGATGTTGAAGCAGTAAGTTAGACAAAGAGACTTCAGTGTAATCACGGATCATTCGTAGAATACTCTGGCTGATCGGTAAGTTTACGTTTACGTACAACACTGCGATCAACTGCTGACGAGAGTGCAAAGGAATACAGTAATGACGTTGGTGTATTTTGAGTTTACACGCCAGTGGATCGGCGTACTTACCACTTCGGTAAGCCATAGTGTCCGGTGTAAATCGCTCTGCAAGGGCTTTGTCACAATGTACCGTGGATTTGTTTCCGTGATAGTCGATGGTACTGAATGCGTGGTTCTCAAGCTGATAGAGACAGAATTGAATGCCTTTTTGGTAGGTGAAACTATCCAGTATGGATTTTAACTCTCGCTTAAAGCTTACAAGGTCATCGACTTTATTCAGTTGCGACAAGGACACGTTCAAACGATAAGCCAGATAGTTGGCACCAATCCACAATAGCAGGAGTGAGCCCAGTACTAAGCCCGTCAACGTAAATTGATGTGAGCTGGTTAAGATGTCATGGCGGTCAGTGCCCGCAATGAACACCCAATTTAAGCTGTTGTCTGCGTCAAATACCGATATTTTGAAGTTATCTTGATAGTAATATTCGTGCTTACCAACGGTTTCACCTTGTGAGAGTTGGTGGCTGATCCCTGCATGGAAGCTGATGGATTTAGAACCGATACGCTGTGGATCCGGGTGGAATACCAGTCGCTCTGTTGCTCTGTCTACAACAAATACATAGCCATTATTAAGCGTTTTTAAATCTCTTAAACCTTGCGTGGTATGCATTAAATCAAACTCAATCCATATTTCTTCGTTGAGCTTTTCTGCAGTGTGTTTAACGGCGAAAACCCATCGTCCATCGGCTTTTTGGTAAACGGAAGAGATGTAAAAATCTTCTACAACACCGTCTATTGAATGCCATTGTATTGTGGCGATTTGTTCATTGGAAAGAGGAAGGCCACGAGTGGAGACATAATGTTGGGAGTTAGGTTGGTATCGAACGATATCGGAGAAATTTGGTGTTCTTCTTAGAATATTATCACTCAATTCTCTGAATTTTTTATCACCGATTGGAGCCGTTTTAGGCAAGCCTAGACTGGTTTCTAAAAAATAGAGTTTGCCGAATGTGGCTTCGATGTTGGAACGAATGGTAGAGCTTGCGATACGAATGTTTGATGATGATTGTTCTGTTGCTGCTGTTTCTACTTTTTCAAGCTGAGTCATAGCAAGATAGAGCATCCCTCCAGTTAATAAAATAATGTATGGTTTAAAAAGCCGAATTAATGTTTTAGGTAAAGCCATGATATCCAAAGACGTTATAGATTCATTTTTATAGTACGGCAATACTAAACAGTTTCATTAACCACATCAATGCAAATGATTCCATATGGATGAATGATTTTTGTGATATTCAGCTAACAAAAAAGCCAGCTGTAAATATAACTGGCTTCTATGGTTTTCGGTGTTTTATTAAGCTGACTAAGCTTTTGCTTTAATCAAATCAGCCTGATCTGGCGAATAGTGCAAAATTGCCATCGAAGTTGGCGACAACAACATTTCACCTTCTGCATGACCGGGTTTAACGTTTCGCGAGTTGGTATCACAGATGGTTACCCAGTTTTGTTCACGGTCATTCGGTAACGAGAAACGTGCTGGCGCATTGGTTTGGTTGATAAGATAAATTAACTCGTCGCCATCTTTACCAATACCTAAATGCAAAGCGACTGAGCTTAAGCGGTTCCAGTCGTCATGCTCCATAAGTGTGCCATCGACACGGCTCCAGAAGATGCGGTTAGAGTTACGCTTTTCGCCACTGAATGCCTTAATAAACGGCACCATGTATTGCTGACGAGCAGAGATCATTTCAGATAACCAAGTCTTGAAGTAAGTCTTGCGCTCTGAATCTTCCCAGTTAAGCCAGCTGGTCACGCCATCTTGGCAGTAAGCGTTGTTGTTACCTTTTTGAGTATGAGATAACACATCGGCCGTCAAAATATGAGGAATACCAAAAGCAAACAGCAGGCTCGCCATGAAGTTGCGTTTCTGCTTTTCACGTGTTGCGATAACTAACAGGTTTTCGGTTTCACCTTCAACACCGTAGTTTTCAGAACGGTTATCACCATGCCCATCGCGGTTATTCTCACCATTTTCTTCATTGTGCTTGTGCTTGTACGAGACAAGGTCCTGCATGGTGAAGCCATCATGGTAAGTGATGTAGTTGACGGTTAATTTGTAAGGCCAGTGCGCTGCACTGTAGATATCACGAGAGCCCATTAGGCGTGTAGCAAACTCTTTTAGGTAACCCTGATCACCGCGCCAGAAGCTACGTGTGATGTCTCTCAGCTTGTCATTGCATTCATTCCAACCAAGCGGGAAATTACCCACTTGATAACCATTAGGACCAATATCCCACGGCTCTGCGATTAACTTAGTTTCTTTAAGTACAGGGTCTTGAGCTACGGCTTTAAAGAAAGCAGCCTCAGGGTTGTAGTTGTCACCTTCGCGCCCCAGTGTCGCTGCCAAGTCAAAACGGAAGCCGTCGACTTGGAATTCGCTTACCCAGTAACGAAGCGTATCCATTACTAAGTTGAGTGCTGGCTGGTGGGTAAGGTCGACGGTGTTTCCACAGCCAGTGAAGTTCGCGTAATGGCAGCCATGTTTAATGTAGTAGCGGCTATCGAGTGCTTTTAGGTTGAAGGTGGTTCCGCCTTCCCCACCTTCTGCTGTGTGGTTGTACACCACGTCTAGAATGACTTCGATGCCATTGCGGTGCAGTTCGCGAATCGCAGTCTTTAACTCGTTTACGGCATCTTTCTCTGCGTAGCGAGGGTCAGGCACCATAAACAAGTATGGGTTGTAACCCCAATAGTTCACTTTACCCATGTCTAATAGGTGTGGTTCATGCATGCATGCGGCAATGGGCAAAAGCTGTAGAGAGTTGATATTTTGCTGTTTGTAGAACGCAAGCATTTCAGGGCTCACTAACCCTAAGTAGCGTCCTTTAGTATTGGCAGCCACTTCTGGGTGCAGTTGAGATAGACCTTTTACATGCGTTTCAAAAAGAACGGTATCTTCGCGGCTAATGCGTGGCTTTTCTACATCTTGCCAATCGAAGGTGTCATCAACAACGACACATTTCGCCATAGCAAAGCTTTTTTCATTGGTATATGGCGTGACGTAATCGAGCGGTTCGCTTATTGCTTTGGCATACGGGTCTGAAAGCAGGATAGGGCCATTGTCCGTTTCGGCAATGAAGCCGTATTTTTGCCCCGCTTTAATACCATCAATAAAGACATATCTGATATCAGCGTATTCATTTTCCAATTTATAAGTGGTGAATTCGTCGTTCTCGTCAAAAAGAGCGAGTGAAAGAGATTTACAGTCAGGAGAATAAATAGAGAAGTTGCAGCCAGTGTTACCTAGCGTTGCGCCTAGCGGATAAGGGCGAGCGAGCGTTCTAGTCATTGCTTGATTTCTTGTTCGTTTATCGACATCAGTGAACTATAAGTAAAAAGCTTTGTCACAATAAGGTCAAGCAACTTCACAGATTAATTACGGTAAAAAAAATAATTCATCGATGAAGTTCAAATTATATATTTGAGCTAGATCTCACTTATGTTGAATAATTAGATCTGTGTGCTGTCTACTCCTCCTATATTAAGTGATCTACCTCTTTAAAACACCATTCTGTATATTTTCTACTCCCCTCTAGTCCCCCTTAATTAACTTAGGGGCGGAGGAAGTCAAACTTGTCATCCCCTCTTAATATTGACCCCGTTGAAACGAATCAGGGGAAACCCTAAACCTCTCTATCTTACGACTACCATAACTGCCTTTGGTTGCCGCAAGAGAGCAAAAATATAAAAACCTAAAATAAATCGTCCTTAATGGAGTTAAGAATGAAAAAAGTAAGTTTGATTGCTGCTGCAGTGGCAACTACGTTAGCTGCTGGCTCTGCGTTCGCTGTAGATTTTAATGGCTACATGCGTGCTGGTACTGGTATTAGCGGAAATGATGGTGGTGACGTTTCATTCATGAAGAATGGTATTGGCCGTCTAGGTAATGAAAACGACAACTATTCTGAGTTTGGCTTAGCTGAAGAACTAAAAACTGGTGAGCAAACCTGGCGTTTAGAATCAATGATCGCTTCTGGTGCTGATGGCGCAAATGGCTGGGAAGACGGTGACTTTAACGTCGCTCAGTTCGCTGTTAAAGCAAAAGGCGTTCTATCTTTCGATGAAGAAGCGACTCTTTGGGCTGGTAAAACATACTACCAACGTAAAGATATTCATATTACTGACTTCTACTTCCTAAATACATCAGGTACTGGTGGCGGTATTGAAAATATTTCAGTTGGTAACCAAAAACTTTCTTTAGCGATTATTCAAGATGGCGAAGATGATAATGGTGCTGGTTACATGGCTGATGCTCGCCTAGCAAATATCGGGCTATGGGAAGATGCTAGTTTAGAGCTTGGAGTTGTTTACAACTTCGGTACTGAAAACAAGAATGGCAAATACGATGGCGATGACGGCCTACTTGCTACAGGTATCATCCACCAAGGTATGAGCAATGGCTTTAACCAAACGGTCGTTCAAGTAGGTACGGCTGGTTACGGTGTTCAAATGGCTAATTTGTGGGGCTCTGGTGCTTATTATGACCGCTCTGGAGACCAGGATGATGGTTTCGGTTACCGAATCCTTAACTGGGGTGTAATGAACCTTGGCGAGTCTTGGGAAATGGGTCACCAACTTGCCTACTTAGCTGGTTCTGATATCGGTGCTTCAAAGCAAGACATCAACCAATATTCTGTAGTTGTTCGTCCAATGTACAAGTGGAACAACACTATGCGTACTATTTTTGAAGCTGGCTACAATGCGGGTGAGCAGATTAATCAAGCTGGCACTGGTGTAGAAGATTTTGGTGGCGCTAAATTTACTGTTGCTCAAGCATGGGCAATGGGTGACAGCTTCTGGGCTCGTCCTGAAATCCGCGTATACGGTAGCTACCTGATGGATCTAGAAAACGATTCATTCGGTGAAGTTAAAGAAAATGGTGTTGTAAAGGCTAAAGGTGCTGACAACGATTTCGTTGTTGGTATCCAAGTTGAAGCTTGGTGGTAAGCCACTTAGCTTAAAATCCTAAACTGTCCTAATTCATAGCCGGCTTACGTCGGCTATTTTTTTAAGGAATGTACGATTAGTAAAAAGGTTTCCTAGGTTAATTATTTTCGTTATGGTAATTAACTAAGTAAATTTCTTAAAAAAATAAAAATAAGGAAGAACTATGTATTTTCGCGCTCTGATGTTGAGTGGTTGTGTTGCATTGGCTGGTTGCCAATCTGCGCAAGTAGTAGAGCAAGTGCAAGTTGCACAAGCTGAACAAGTTAACTCTATTGCTGGTCTTCAATTTGCTCCTATGAAGCTACCAAGTTCGGCAATTTTTGATGTGACACCAAATAGCCAAGTATTAAATTACCAAGGAATAAACAGCCCTGTAGTCGCGGTTGAACTGCCTGCAGATCGCGGTGAGTACTCGATTAATATCACGAGCATTATCGGCGACACAGCGTTTGTTCCAAATGCGGTCATCTATGACGAAAACGGTCGTGAGCTAGAGCGTTATGGTAAAGAGAGCTTCGAATACGCAAAACCAAGACTACACTTAGGAAACCGCCTCGTTGCTGAGAACGATTTTTACCCACCGACAACAGCAAAATCAGTTTATTTAGTTATCTATACAGATCAAGCTGATCTTGGTGGTTTTACTGATGTGATCCATCCTGCTCGCTTGGACGCGGAAGGCCGTGGTAATTATTTACCTGAAGTAAAAGATATCCCGATTCCAAATGCTAACGTTGGTAAGATAGAAGTTACAATCGATAAAGCGAGCTTCTTCTCAATTGGTTCATCAAACAGTGAATCTAATGCTAAACCTGCTGTTGCTAAAATCGATACTATTCAACCTCAAACGCAAACCTACTATCACAATGCGATTCAAACAGCTGTAACTGAAGACAATATTCCTAAAGCTCTTAGCTTATTAGATGAAGCAAAAGCCCTTGGTATTGAAGGTGCACAAGAAGCCTTTGTGCGAGCCGTCAACGCCAAGTAATATAGATAAAGGGTTCCTTTAAAAGTGCAATGCTTGTAAGTTAAGCATCGGTTAGCATCTTCTAAGGAACCCTATCGAATACCGCTTTAATGTATATGCTTTTTATTTGCAATGTTCAGCAACTTTCTCGCCTAAAGGGACTTCTGTATTTTCGCATTTTGATACGTGACCAGTAGTCGTTTCCCCTGCTTTATCCGTTTCCATATATTGATCAACATTACCGTTGCTTTCAAGTGTTTGCAGTGCCTGTTTGTGCGCGGCATTTTCAGCTTGTATTTGTTGCGTTGTTGCAGTGCTAGGAGTATGTGCCAGGGCGCGAGCAGCGTCGGTAGATTCTACAAGATCAGTGGTATTAGCCAAAGCCATCCCGCCCATCAATGCTGTAGTCACGATGCCCATTTGGATGGTTTTGATGATATGTTTACGGTTCATGGAAGTTTTCCTAATCAAAATTTAACGACACCGCAAACAACTGCGGTGTTTTGCTGTTGATAGAATATTACATCGAGAATTGAATGTATTTTAATCGTAATTGTAGGGCGTAACCCTTCAAAAAAGGCTGCCAGGATTAATTCTGTTCACTTAAGGGAGAGCGGCATTCCTACTATGATATATCGTTAAGATCTGGTTTTAACGGTTCTAAGGAATATCCTTTCCCTTTAGTTCTAAGTTTTCAGCCATGTAATCGAATGTAGGGGCTATAAAGTATGGTTGGAAATGCCCCGAATTTTAATGGGCGATGCAGTTGTTTATTATTTGCTTAAATCTGCTGGGTTCAATAGTTGTAAAAAAGGGAGACTGACGTCTCCCAAAGGCTAGCTTTCGCTTGTTTTATTATCTGTTACTTGAACCTAAGCTTGGAGCTTAATTCTTAGTGACAGATACCACAGCTTTGTCTACATTGTCGTCAAGCTCGTGAATGGCATTCAAGGTGAAGGTGTAGCTGCCCGCTTCCGTTACGCTCAATTGGCAATTGCCACCTGTGCCAATATCGATTGACCCGCTTGCAAGCTCTACAGAATCGCAACCAAAGTTAGGTGTTTTCCAATCAGCATCTGCAAACTTGAAGCCATAGTTACCTGCTTCCAAATTGCCTGTTACAGAATAAACCCCATTAGCAACAAAGCTCATCGCCCAATCATCAACAGGGTTCCAACCATTCATATCACCACGCACGTACACGGTTGTTTGACCGTACGGAGGAATGCTAGATACATCCTTGTCTGAGTTATCAACCGGCAAACCAGCGCCTTGAGCACCGTTTTGTGCTTGTACAAACACAGCTGTCGTTAGTGCCGGAACTGTGAATGATTCATTAGCAAAGCTTGCACCTTTCACTGTGTCGTCAGCCGAGTTTTGTTGAACGTCATGAAGTGTAAAGCCGGTTGCTCCTGTGATTTTGAATGATTGAGATTTATTAGTTGAGTTTACAACTGCCACAATCGCATCATTTGCAGGGTCAAGATCGTCGCCCGCAGACACGCCATCATCGATCGACATGACAATCAGGCCTTCGACTTGATCTTCGCCAACGTTACGGAAGTCGACACGCTTCATAACTTCGTCAGCTGTATCTAAGCGGAACAGTTCGCTTGAGCTACGGATCTTTAATAGCTCTAGGAATTGCTGCTTAGTCAGCTCAATGTCGTCTGAGTCTGGTTTAGCCGCGCTGTCAGCAATGATTGTTTTGATCAGATCCCAGTTTGCACCATCTTTATCTTCACGAGGTAAGCCAACATTCCAGTTGTTGTCCGTCCCATCAAACATGACGCGGTTGTACCAGTCACCAGAATCGTAAGAATCGCGCTGCATAGACTTAGATCGTAGCAGTTCAGAACCCATATGGATGAATGGTATGCCTTGGCCTAGCATCACGGTAGAAAGCGATACAGACTGCATACGCGCACGCTCTGCAGAGCTAGTACCAGTGGCGATCTTGTAAGCGTTGTTATCCCAAAGTGTTTGGTTATCGTGTTTGGAAACGTAAGAGATGTTCTCGGAAGGCATCTTGGTGTAACCAGCTGGCGCGCCGTTGTAATCAACGTTTTTACCCAGTTTGGTATCGCCTTTGTAATCAATCAGTACGTATTCTGCGAGGTTACCTGCCATACCTAAACGAACAAGGTCTTGGTTATGTAAACGACCATTGATCGAATCTTGATCAACTTTGGTTTCTTCGTTGGCAATCGCTGCGTTACCAAAGCCTTGGTTAAAGCGAAGTGGGTGGTTCCCTTCTGAGTCGACACCACCATCGAATGGGCTACCACCACGAACGGCGTCACGCAAACGGTCTGAGAAGGTACCGATTTCTGTACCTGCCATGTTGATTTGGTTCGCTTGATCGAAGCGGGCGTTGTTGGCGACTTCACCAAAGTCCCAGCCTTCCCCGTAGAACAGAGTATTCGGGTCGATTTTGCGCACTTCTTCCAATGCTTCGACCATTACATCTTTTGGCTGGTGGCCCATCAAGTCAAAACGGAAACCATCCACTTTGTAGTCGTCAGCCCACACCTTAAGTGAGTCGACCATCAATTTACCCATCATCAGGTTTTCGGTCGCAGTGTTGTCACAACAAGTCGAGTTTTCTACGCCACCAGTGTTGACGTTAAGACGGTGGTAGTACCCAGGGACAATCTTATCCAGTACCGACTTATCGTTCACACCAGACGCATTGGTGTGGTTGTATACCACGTCCATGATCAGCTTAAGATCCATGTCGTGCGTAGCTTTGACCATCTGACGGAATTCGAGAATACGCTGAGAACCATTAGGATCGGTCGCGTAACTTCCCTCAGGAACTGTGTAATGGAATGGGTCGTAGCCCCAGTTGAAGCTATCAAGCATACGAAGGTCATTCATTAATGCTTGTGCGTCACCCGTTGAAGGGTCATAACCATCGAGTACGTCTTCGATGACTTTGTTTTCGTCTTCGCTTCCACATAAGGTAGCTGTCGGTTTTACATCACACAGTTTTCCTACGGTGTCGGTGATATCAACACGGCTCGCGGCATCTTCATCGACGGTAGCGATATCAAATGCTGGTAAGATATGCAGCGTAGTTAAACCTGCTTCTTGGAGAGCTTGTAGGTGTTTGACCGACTCACGATCGGCTTCTGTAAGAGCGAGGTACTTGCCATTTAGGCTAGCTGTGCCGAGCTTATCGCTGAAGCTAAAGTCACGTAGGTGTGATTCGTAAAGTACGTGGTCTTCGTCTTTCTCTACGGTTGGTCGTTGGTAGTTGTCCCAGTTCGCTGGTTTCAAGGTTGAATCATTCAGGTCAATCACTTGAGAGTATGCTGAGTTCTTTGACAAACTGAGAGAGTATGGGTCTGTCACAAGGCGAGTTTCGATATTGCCTGTGGTTGGATGGTAGACCTTCACTTGGTAACGATAGTAACTGTTGACTGCATTAGACACCGCGTCAGTCGCCCAAATGCCTGTCTCAGTGTTTTCCGTCATCGGGATTACTTGTGAACTAAGCAGATCTTCACTGTATAGAACGAGTTCTACATCTTGCGCGGTTGGTGCCCAAAGCTTGAAGGTCGCCGCACTGCCTTCAACAATTGCGCCTAGTTCTTCAGCCATTGCATTACCAGCATCTTCGCTAGCAAATACCGCATCAAGCACACCAGGTTTTTGAACCTCAGTTGAAGAGATAACATCGCCATTGGCATTGTAGGCAACAAAAATTATCTGAGATTTTAAAATAGTGCGAAGTGTGCTGTCGTCAACATCGATAGCTAGGGCAGGTAAGCTTGCAAGGTGTCGGAAACGCTCTTTCAATTCAGAAGATAGTTCTCCGTCTTTGCTTAGTTCAATTGCAGTTCCACCGACAATCTCTTTGTCATCGTTCATTGTGATGCTGTTGTCTAGTGCATAGAAAAGCTTCACAGAGTCTGCATTGCTAGCCGCTTCCCAACCAATTGTGGTTGCATCTAGCCAGTGTGCTTTTTGACCATCAATATTGACTGGTCGCTCTGAAATAGGGTCGTAGTACAACTCGCTGCTGCCATGGAAACCAAATACGCCTTGTGAATCGCCAAGCTTAGTTAACTCGACTTTTGAGTTCGCACTGCCAAATGCTTTCTCATCACCATTGTGCAAGATGAAGTTCATGCATTTGTGTGGGTCAGAGGCATCTGGGTCAACTTTCAACACATAATAGGCACCGTAAGTATCGCTGATACCATCATATTCGTAAGGGCTGTTCCAGTCGGTTCCGGTTTCACTTAATCCCATGCCGACTAAATCTGTGCTGGTACAGCCTTCACCATTCCAAAGGTGCAGCCCCCAACCGTCGTAAGTTGAGCCAGATGAGCTGGCAGCGGCAACATCGCGTTTGTAGTAAATAACGACTTCGTTTTCAGCTGCAGGGTATAAACCACTGTTGCCAGGGGCTGTACCGTTGTCGCTATCATTATCACTACCACAACCCGCGATCAAAGTAGCGGTGAAGAGCGGTAACATTGCTTTGGCCAATGTAGAGCGTTTGAAGCTCTTCTTTTTGGTATTGTTGAAGGTATTTCGTAGAGAGATAATTTTATTAATATTTATG
>NZ_JBFRTQ010000102.1:0-15154 GCF_041474195.1 Vibrio sp. 10N.222.52.C3
CGAATGCGATCGATCTGAAGATCACGGTGACGGATGATGTGCCAACCATCACTGATACGACGGTTGCGAGTACGTTTGTCGTTGATGAAGACGATTTAGGCTCTGTTGTCGCTCAGGCGACAGGCTCGTTTGTTACCACTGAAGGTGCAGACCAAGTAGAGGTTTACGAACTACGCAATATCTCAACGCTGGAAGCGACGCTATCGTCGGGCAATGAAGGTATTAAGATCACTGAGATCACAGGTGCCGCTAATACGACTACCTACCAAGGGGCAACGGACCCAGGTGGAACGCCAATTTTTACACTAGTACTGACTGATGACGGTGCTTATACCTTTACCTTGCTTGGCCCTCTCAATCACGCTACGACACCAAATAACCTCGATACATTAACAATACCGTTTGATGTTGTTGCTGTTGATGGTGATGGCGATGATTCTAACCAATATGTATTGCCAATTGAGGTGCTCGATGATGCGCCAACGATCACTGATACGACGGTTGCGAGTACATTTGTCGTTGATGAAGATGATTTAGGAGCTGTTGTGACTCAGGCTACAGGCTCGTTTGTGACCATAGAAGGTGCAGATAAAGTTGAGGCTTATGAGCTACGTAATATATCTGACCTAGAAGATGATCTGACATCAGGTAACGAAGCGATTTCGATCACAGAGGTCACCGGGGCTGCGAACACAACCACCTATCAAGGAACCACCACAAGTGGAACACCGATTTTTACTCTTGCTTTGGGTAACGATGGGTCATACACCTTTACCTTGCTTGGTCCTCTAGACCATGAGCCTAGCTCAGAGGCGAGAAATAAGCTGCCTATCTTCTTTGATGTAGTGGCTGTTGATAGTGATGGCGATGATTCCAACCAGTATCAATTACCAATTCAAGTCATTGATGATGTTCCGGAAATGACGCCGCCGACGGGCGAAACGGTTGTCGATGAAGACGATCTTACAGGCATAGGTTCGGATCAATCTGAAGATACCGTTATTAATGGACTGTTCACGGTCGATGAAGGTGCTGATGGTGTTGTTAAGTACGAATTAGTCGATGAAGATTTGGTTCTGACTGGCTTAACTTCCGATGGGGAAAATTTAGAGTGGCTGCCTGTTTCTATCTCAGGAAGCACGTTTACCTATGTTGCTCAAACGGTGACCAGCAATGAGGCCGTGTTCGAGATTATTTTCGATACCTCGGATAACAGCTATCAGTTTGAATTGTTTAAACCTCTTAAACACCCTGATGGTGCCGATGAAAACAACATCGAACTTGGTTTCTCGGTCGTGGCTGAAGACTTTGACCAAGACCAATCAAACGCAATCAATCTGACAATCACAGTGACGGATGATGTTCCATTAGTGACAACTCAGTCGATTACTCGTATTGAAGGTCAGAACTATAATGGTTCTAAAGTCGATATGTTTGCTGATGCGACTGATGTGGGTTCTGATGGCGCAGTACTGAGCAAAATTGAGGCCTTTGACGGAAGTGGAATTGTTTTCCGAGCTGAGAACAGTGGGCTTTACAGTAGTGACTTCGATTTAAACATTGGCAGCCAACAGGTTCGCGTTTACGAGCAAACGGATGATGGTAATGGAGGCGTTGATACTCGACAGCTTGGTCGACTTCGTATTAACTCAAATGGCGAGGTTGAATTCAGAGCTAACGGTTATCTCGATCATGACGGTCTTGACACCATCGACTTCTCGATTAACGTGATTGCGACGGACGGCGATTTAGATACCTCTGAAACACCGTTAGATATCACGATTACAGATAGGGACTCTACAAGAATCGCGCTGAAAGTGACTACCTTCGAGGATGCGGGTAGAGATTTAACGATACCTTACGCAACGGGTGATGAACCGACTCTTGAGAACGTTCAAGATAACCAAAATGGTTTGCCTAATGCACCAGCTCAAGTTGCGCTGCAAGTTAGTCTGTATGACCAAGATAATGCTGAATCTATTGGGCAGTTGACGATTAAAAGCCCGAACGGAGGTGATAGTCACCAAGGTACTTTTTATTACTTTGATGGTGCTGATTACATTGAATTGGTACCTGAGTCAAATGGAAGCATTATATTTGGTTCTCCTGAACTTGAACAAAGCTTTGCTCCAAACCCGAGTGAACCAAGACAAACTATCGCGACGATAGACAACCTGTTCTTTGTTCCGGACCAACACGCTAGTTCGGATGAAACTGGTGGGCGAGTTCGTTATGAGCTTGAAATTGAGAAAAATGGCTCCACGGATCACACCATCAACTCAAACTTCAGAATCGAGATTGAAGCGGTGGCTGATATAGCGACTTGGGATGATTCCAACAGCACTTATCATTATCAAGTGAACGAAGATGAAGACAACGTTACTTTGCAGCTGAACGCAGAGTCGCAAGATAACAGTAATACTGAGACGATTACCTATGAACTTGAGGCTGTTCAAGGTGATGGGAAGTTCGAGCTGCTTGATAAGAACGGCAATGTGCTTACGCTGACGACGGATGGTGTATACGAAATAGCGGCAGAAGACATTAACAGCACCGTAGTTAACCCGATCGATAACTTCTCTGGTCAGATTGAATTCAAAGCAATAGCGGTTACAAAGGAAACACTGAACCCTTATGAAGATACCGCCAATGGCGGAGCAAATGATAAAACTCAAGCTCGTTCTGTAGAGCAAAACATCATTATTGATGTCACTGCTGACGCCGACCCAGGAAAATTCAGTGTGAGTCGTATCAAGATCAACGAAGACAATATCGATGACCCTGATTACATTGGCCCTTTGGACAACAAAGACGCATTCACGTTAGACGAAGTCATTACCATAACAGGGTCGGTGGACACAGATGGCTCTGAAGAACTGTTTGTCCGTATCAGTAATATCACAGAAGGCGCAGTGCTTTACTTTGTAGGTACAACCACGGTAGTTCCTACCGTTAATGGTACCAATTATCAAGAAATCGCATATTCCGATTTGGCTAATGTTGAGGTTGTTCCAACTAAACACAGTAATGTAGATTTCACCTTTGATGTTACCGGTGTAGTCAAAGATACTGCAAACCTGTCAACCAACCCTCAACAAGTTGATGAAGAAATTCTGGGTACTAAGACGGTCAACGTCGAGGTTAAAGGTGTTGCAGATATTCCTTATGGCGGTACAAACGGCACGGCTTGGACAGCAATCACCGATGGCACAACACCTGGTGTTCAAACCACGATCCAAGAGAGCCAGAATGGAGACAGCTACGCCGAGCTTGATTTCACCGTGTTGTCGGGAGAGAGAAGACCTGATCCTGCAGCAGTAGATCAAACCCCATTACCTGACGATGGTTCAGAATCCATAACCGTTATCCTCTCGGGTATTCCTGATGGCGTTATTCTGGAAGACGGTGACGGTACCATTATTGACCTTAACTTTGTCGGTTACGAAACCGGTCCGGGTGGTAGCCCTGATCTGTCTAAACCTATCTACGAAGCTAACATCACTGACGCAGGTAAAACCTCAGGAATCCGCATCAGACCTGTCGATTCTTCAACAGAGAACATTCACATTCAGGGTAAAGTGATCGTGACTGAGAATGACGGTCATACGCTTACGTTTGACCAAGAAGTGCGAGTGTTAGTCGAACCTAGAATCGATACCTCAGCGACGTACAGCACAGTCACTAATGGCGATGAAGATACGGCGATCAGTATTGATTGGCACCCAGAGGGTACTGATTATATTGATGATGATGAGCATTTCACTTCTATTGTGATCAGTGCCATTCCGACAGATGTTGAAAGTGTTGTGGTTAATGGCGACGTAACTTGGGTTTACGATGCTTCAGCAGGCACTTTAACCATTACGCCGAAGAGTGGACAGACGGCAGAAGAGTTTACTCAAATTGCACTGAACAATAATTTTATTCAGATCACACCTGAACAAGACTCGAGCACCGACTTTACGCTTAATACGGTTGTCATGATCGAAGAGCGAGATCATGAGTATGTTGATGCGACTGATCCTGGTCAGGGCATCGCTATCGCGACAATCACGGGCTCGATTGATGTTATCGTACGTCCAGTCGTTGAGCCGAAAGACGCTAGCAACAAGCTTATCGTCGATGATGTGCTGGGTACTGGAGCACTAGCAACCGTAGTTGCTGATGCAAACACTGGCGTGCTTAAGTTCACAACCAACAGCGATAATACATCGGTTACGGATGAGTTCGTCATTCGATATCAAGAAACAGATGCTTCGTCCGCTATCGAAGAAGTTGACCAGTTAGTTATTGAATTAACAAACGTGGACGGTTCGGAGCTATCAGATGCTGTACTCAATCAACTGCTCGTTATTGGCGCTGCTTATGAAGGCAATGGGCGCTGGGTTGTAACGAATGAAGACATATTTAGCATCAGTGCACCGAACGGCCTTGTTCTTCCTTCAGGAAACAGCGGGGCAGGAGGGTTCAATGACATCAAGATGGATATCTTTAGCACGGTAATAGACCGAGGTGATGGTGCTGAGGTTGAGTCATCTACGGCCGCTCGTAGGGACGGAGAAGTCACTCTGTCATTCCCTCAAGTGGTGGCTGGGAGTACTAAGGTTGCAGCCGATATTGATATAACACCAGACAGTGTTGTTGATGCGATTGAGGACACCCAGTTAGATCTAGGTACGGCATTGAATGGTTTAATTACTTTCTCGGGCGAAGATGACTCAACTGATCAAGTGACCATCATTATTGATGACAGTGTGACCATTAATCCAGGAGCGGTGAACGAAGTCACCTTCCCAATTAGTTTATCGGGAAGCAGCGACCTAGACTTTGTTAATGGCAAATATGTATTCCAGACTACCGTCGATCAAGGGGTCTCGACCGACCTCTCTGGACTACTGCTTAACTTACCAGCCGACTACTCCGGCGACTTTAGGTTGCCGTTGACGATAGTAACTAAAGACGTATTGTCGGGGGATGAGAAAACTCTAGTGACAGAAGTAGTCATTAAAGTTGCTCCTGATGTTGAAGGTAACCCAGATATTGACGTTACTGTCGTTGGTTCGCTTGACGATTCGTTTAACCCTGTCGATACCGACGGTCAAGCAGGGCAAGATCCAGTCGGCTACGAAGATACCTATATCCAACTTGATTTCAGCTCGACCATTGATGACCAAGTAAGCGGAGTTGAAGGTGGTGACGAAAAATTCACCTCTATCACACTGACGTTAAATGACACGAGTGTTGGGGCTTTCTATACCAGCGCAGGGGTATCGCTTGGCACATCGGTGACCTTTAATGAAGCTGAGATTAATGCAGGCGCGTTGGATAATGTACTATTCCGACCGGCGTTAAATTACCCAACAGATAATGACGTAAATCAGGTGCAAGTGAATGTCAGCGGGACGATTACCGATACTGCTACATACAATGATGCAGCTTCGCCAACTGGCAGCGCGACTGATACCGATACTTTCTCTACCAATGTCAGTTTTGAAGTCGTTCCTGTGGTGGATGACGTGTCTGTCACTGGCCCGGGTAGCGATCCTGATGTTATCGAGATTACGGGTACTGAGGACCAGCTGATTTCTTTGTCGGGCACAGGGCCTGTATCGATTGCACTGACTGACCTTGATGGCTCAGAACAGTTTGTGTCGATTAAGTTTACAGATGTACCTGATGGCTTCCAGATGCGTGCAGATGCTGGTTCGGCATACACGGTGAAGAATAATGGTGGTGGTGAGTGGAGTGTTCAACTACCTCAAGCATCAGGGTTATCGTTCGACTTGAGTGAGATTTCGATCTTGCCGCCTAAAAACTTCAGTGGTACTGCTGAGTTTGGTGTGGAAGTTTTCACTCAAGAATCGTTGCTGGGTGTGCCTACTGCGGCGGCAAACTTGCCAAGCTTCAAATTGCATGTGGTACCTGTTGGTGATGATGTCGATACTAACCCGACTGATTCTGTGACAGGTAATGAAGGCCAAAACATTGATATCGAAATCAATGCGACTATTTTGGATAAAGAATTGTCTGCAACAGGAAGCGGGACGTATACCGAGAATGCGCCCGAAACGCTTCGAGTTGAAGTGGCGGGTGTTCCTCAAGATGCTTCTATTTTCTATCCAGATGGCACGACATTGGCTAGCTACGATCCGGCGACGCAGCTTTGGACACTTGATGTTCCTGCACAGTCGCTCGATAAGATCGTATTCAATTCTGGAGAACATAATAGTGATACAGGCAATGTACTGGGTATCAATGGTCCACTACAGATTACCGTTCGCTCTGTAGATACTGATGCTGATAATACAGAGTACCTAGGTACGCCAACCAGCTTCGATGTCGATCTGGTGATTGATCCTATTAACGATCAACCGATCTTTGTGAACGTAACGAATATTGAAACAACGGAAGACATCAGTGTTGCCATCGACAACTTTAGTATCTACGACGTCGACGCAAACTTTGATAATCCAGATGCTCCGTATGAACTGACGCTTAAAGTCGACCAAACACTGCCGGGTGCACAGGGTGTGTTTGAGTTTACCAGCTCTCCTGACGTGACGTTTGTATTGCAGCCAGACGGTTCGTTGGTGATTACCGGTAAAGAAGCTGACATCAATACCGCGTTGACCAATGGAGCGGTGACTTTCAAACCAGACCCAGACCAGAACTACCTCAACCAGAGTGGTTTAGTCACAATCAATGCAACGCTCGATGATGGTGGTAATAACGGCTTGATTGACGTGGGTGATCCGAATACCGCTCAAACCAATCAAGCTACATTCACTATTAAGGTGACGGAAGTGAATGACGCTCCGGTCGCGACTGATGTCGATTTAGGTTCGATTGCGGAAGATGGTCAAATCGTGATTGTTGAAGGTGACTTGATTGCAGCGAGTTCTGATCTAGAAAACCATAACCTCACGGTAACCGGCGTAACTCTTACTCAAGGGCAAGGTCAGCTAACGCGCTTTGAAAATGCTGGTGGTGCTGATGACGCTGGGGTTACGGGGCCATTCTGGATATTCATTGCAGATAATGATTTCAACGGCGACGTTAAATTCAATTACTCCATTATCGATGATGGTACAACCAATGGTGCGGATGATTTTAAAACCGATAGCGCTGAAATCAGCCTTGTGGTGACAGAAGTCAACGACCAGCCAGTGGCATCGGACATTGATTTGGGCACCATGCTTGAAGAAGGTCAGCTGATCATTAAAGAGGAAGACCTGATTTCCGCAACCACTGATCCGGAAAACGACACGATTACTGTGAACAGTTTGGTGCTCGATCAAGGTCAGGGCCAATTACAACGCTTTGAGAACGTGGGCGGTGCTGATGATGCTACGATCACTGGCCCGTACTGGGTATTTACCGCAGCCAACGAATACAACGGTGATGTTAAGTTCACTTATACCGTTGAGGACGATGGTACAACCAACGGCGCTGATGATTTCTTAACAGATACCGGCGAAATTAGCGTTGTGGTAACGGAAGTGAATGATCAGCCAGTGGCAACGGATATCGACTTAGGAAACATCCTTGAAGAAGGGCAGTTGATCATTAAAGAGGGCGACTTAATTACAGCGACGAGCGATCCGGAAAACGACACGATTACCGTGACTAATCTGGTGCTCGATGAAGGCCAAGGCCAATTACAGCGCTTCGAGAATGTTGGCGGCGCTGATGACGCTATGATTACTGGCCCGTACTGGATATTTACGGCTGCTGATGAATACAACGGTAGCGTTAAGTTCACCTATACCGTCGAGGATGATGGTACAACCAACGGCGCTAATGATTTCCTAACAGATACTGCAGAGATCACAGCGATTGTCGACGGAGTGAACGATACGCCTGTTGTTAATGGTGACAGTGTCACTACAATTATTGACGAGGATGCTGGTCAGCTATTGAGTGGTATCAATGTCAGTGACCCAGATTATGTGGATGCATTTTCTAATGACTTAATGACAGTCACGCTGACAGTGGATTACGGTACATTGAACGTATCACTTCCGGCAATGACGACAGTGATGGTCAACGGCAACAACACTGGTTCGGTTATCTTAGTTGGTACTTTGAGTGACCTGAATGCGCTGATTGATACGCCAACCAGTCCAAACGGTGTCTACCTCGATGCGAGCTTGTCTCCAACCAATAGCATTGGCTTAGAAGTAATCGCCAAAGACAGCGGTAACCCTTCTGGTATCGCGATTGAAACTGCACCAGTGGTTTATAATATCGCGGTGACACCAGTCGCTAATGCGCCAACCTTGTCTATTGATCCGGCATTTAACTATGTGAGAAACATTACGACCAGCTCATCTGTGGTCGCTAATAGTGGAGTCGCTTTAGTTGGAATTGTCGCTGCATTGACGGACATTACTGAAGAGTTAACGTTGAAGATCAGTGATGTTCCGGATGGTGTTGATGTAACCAGTGATGTGGGTACGGTTTCGTTGGTGGGTGATACTTGGATAGCGACCGCTGATGCGATCGATAGTCTCAGACTCGTCGAGCAGTCATCATTAGGCAAGCCGTTAACCCCGGGTAATTACACCTTGAAAGTTGAGGCGCTATCTGAAGAAGTGGACAACAACGATATTGCGATATCTCAAAACATCGATCTGAATCTCAATATTGTTGCCAATCCAATAGATCTCGATCTGTCTTCTGAAACAGACGATGTGCAACTTTTAGCGAGTAACTTTGATACCAACCTCACTGGCGGAACTGGAAATGACCGACTTGTAGGTGGATCGGGTGACGATACGCTGGTTGGCGGTGACGGTAACGACACACTCATTGGTGGCGGCGGTTCCGATATTCTAACTGGTGGCAATGGTATGGATTCGTTTGTATGGCTCAATATCGAAGATGGCGTTGAAGACACCATTACCGATTTCAGCCTGTCTGAAGGAGACCAAATCGACCTACGAGAAGTATTACCTGAGTTGAAGAATACATCTCCAGACATGTCTGCATTGCTACAACAGATAGACGCGAAAGTGGAAGGGGATGATATTGAACTAACGATCAATCCTGATGGTTTAGGGACCACAGAACAGGTGATTGTGGTTGAAGACCTTGCGCCACAACTAACCTTAAGTGGCACCATGCCGTCAGACATTCTGGATGCGTTAGTGCAGCAAAATGTGATAACTCACGGCTAAGCGAACCATTAAACCATAACGAAAGAGGCCAGCATTGCTGGCCTCTTTTTTGTTACGGTATAAATTGAAAAGAGTTACTTAAGGGAGTTGTGGATCAGGAACTCTTCTTCAACACCTTTCAATTTCATCTCATCCATAATGAAGTTCACCGTGTTCAACAAACGTTGTTCACCTTTAGGAATCAGATAGCCGAACTGACTGTTGGTGAATGGAGTTTCGCAGCGGGCCGCTTCAAGACGTTCGTCAGTTACCTGATAGAACAGACCTTCAGGGGTTTCTGTCACCATCACATCAACTTTGCCTTCCGCTACTGCTTTTGGTACGTCGAGGTTGTTCTCGTAGCGTGTGAAGCTTGCGTTCTGCAAGTTCGCGTCGGCAAAGCTCTCGTTAGTGCCGCCAATGTTCACGCCCACACGAACAGAAGAGTGGTTCACTTTCTCAATGCTGTCGTACTGTTCTGCGGTGCCTTTTGCAACCAAGAAACACTTACCAAAGGTCATGTAGCCTTGAGTTTGTTCCGCGTTTAACTGACGCTGCATTTTACGTGTAATGCCGCCCATTGCGATGTCGTACTTATCGTCGTCTAGATCGGCCAGTAGATCTTTCCATGTGGTACGAACAATCTTCAATTCAACGCCTAATTGTTCCGCGATGTGCTGTGCAACGTCGATATCGTAGCCAGAGTAGCTTTTACCATCGAAGTAAGAGAAAGGCTTGTAGTCACCTGTGGTGCCTACACGCAGAGTACCTGATTTTTGAATGTCTTCTAGCTGGTCAGCGTGTGCGACACCAGAAAGTGCCAGAGCAATGGAAGCAAGTAATAGTGATGTTTTTTTCATTGTAATTGTCTGTTGTGTTTGTGTTGTCATTCAAAGTAACAGAAACAATCAGAGAAAGAGATCAAACCATTGGAAAGGTTGGAAAAGAAGATGAAACGAGGGCAGGAGATAGGTATTTCTATGGTTTGTGAGCATTGATCGAGGTGCGTTTCATATTCCGTTTTGATAAACCGAAGACAAACAAAAAGCCCATGTTATCGAATAACATGGGCTTCATTTTGGTTTAACTTGTTAGCTGCTTATTTAGCTATTTAGCAACTGACTCGTTGTTCATCTTAGCCGGAGCTTTAGATGCGTTAACCAATAGGATACCAACGGTTAGTACCATTGAACCACATAGTAGGAACAACAAGCGTCCTGTTGGTTCGTTTGGAATCAGAGCCATTGCTAGGATACCGAAACCTGCTGTGCTGATAAGCTTACCAAGCATTGAACGCTGTTTAGTATCTAGGTTTTGTTGCTCTTCACCTTCCGCTACAAGCGGCGTGTTCCAGTTAGTGAATAGTTGGTCAACTTCTTTCTCACGCTCTGGCGATAGGCCTTTGTAGAAGCGAGAAGTCATGATGAAGTAACCACCTGTGAACACTACGTGAGCAGCTAAGCTAAGACCTACTTTCAAGTCGCTCCATTCACGGCCTGTAAGCGCTGTTTCTAGACCAAATAGGTTCTCGATGTCTTCTGCTTGCAGAGAGATACCGAAGATGTAAGAAACGAAACCACCAACCACTAGAGTAGACCAACCAGCCCAGTCAGGTGTCTTACGAATCCACATACCTAGTAGGACAGGGATAAGCATTGGGAAGCCAATCAACGCACCTACGTTCATTACGATATCGAACAAGCTTAAGTGACGCAGAGAGTTAATGAATAGACCAATCGCAATGATGAAAATACCCATCATGATAGTCGTTATCTTACTTACAATAACCAGCTCTTTCTGAGTCGCATTTTTACGAAGAATCGGGCTGTAGAAGTTCATTACAAAGATACCAGCGTTACGGTTCAAACCTGAATCCATAGAAGACATCGTTGCAGCGAACATTGCTGACATAAGAAGACCAACCATACCTGCTGGCATTACGTTTTGTACGAATGCTAGGTAAGCAGCATCACCGGCTTTGTCGCCCATTGATGTGTATTGCTCAGCGAACTCAGGCATGAATGCACTAACGTACCAAGGTGGTAGGAACCAAATTAGTGGACCAACAACCATAAGGATACATGCTAGGCCTGCCGCTTTACGTGCGTTTTCACTGTCTTTTGCACATAGGTAACGGTATGCGTTGATGCTGTTGTTCATTACACCGAACTGCTTCACGAAGATGAATACAACCCAAAGGATGAAGATGCTCATGTAGTTTAGGTTGTTACCTAACATGAAGTCGCCGTCGAAGTTAGCAACAATGTTAGTTAAGCCGCCACCGTGGAAGTAAGCTGCTACCGCACAAGTGATTGTCACGGCCATGATTACAAGCATTTGCATGAAGTCAGAAGCAACAACCGCCCAAGAGCCGCCGGTTACTGCCATCAATACTAGAACCATACCCGTTACCACAATGGTAGCTTCCATTGGGATGTTGAATACCGCTGCTACAAAGATAGCTAGACCGTTTAGCCAGATACCTGCAGAGATAAGGCTGTCAGGCATACCTGCCCATGTGAAGAACTGTTCAGACGTTTTACCAAAGCGCTGACGAATTGCTTCGATCGCCGTTACCACACGAAGTTGGCGGAACTTTGGAGCGAAGTACATATAGTTCATGAAGTAGCCAAAAGCATTGGCTAAGAATAGGATTACAATAACGAAACCGTCATTGAACGCGCGTCCTGCGGCACCTGTAAACGTCCATGCTGAAAACTGTGTCATGAAGGCAGTTGCACCAACCATCCACCACAACATTTTGCCGCCCCCTCTGAAGTAATCACTTGTAGAGGTGGTGAACTTACGGAACATCCAACCAATCGCGATTAAAAAGAAGAAGTAGGCGAGAACAACAAAAGTATCAATAGTCATCTTTTCAGCCTTTTAAATATCATAATTAACTGGGCTTAGATTAACGCGTCCTAAGTTTTATTTGTACTACAATATGCCTTTAGTATGATCTAGGTCGCATTGATTTTTTGGTATTCAATACACCTCTATGTAAGTGATTGTTTTGGTTGAATTTAAATGTGAGTGTATTTTGTTTGAGATCTAAAATAAATTGAGGGTTAAATGTTTATATGTATTACAATATAAACAAGGGCGCTTACTTTGCCGTATCTATAAGATTTTAATTATAACCGTAACAAATGTGCTACAAATCGATGTGTTGTGCGACGACATTCACGTTAATTTGGAACTCTATACTGAAAATTTTTGTATTGAGATTTCAAGTGTAGCTCATTGTTTTCACTTCGCTATTTTCTGTTTATCTGCGGCTATGAAGCCTTTCTATGCCATTTGTTTATTTTTTGTGCTTTAGAGGTGCGTGTTTGGAATTTTTGTCACTGAGTGGGCGTTAAACTGGACGGGCGGGACACATTTTGCGGCTCACTTTGTCTATTGTGGTCTTCAGCGCATGCCATGAGAGATGTTTGACGACGTATCGAAAAGGAACATTGCTGGGTAAGGGGCTGGATAGGCGATAGGAGGCACCAGTAACGCTTCGTTAGATGCGTGCTGAAGTCGATTGAAAGCTTACATTACTTGTTATTGCCTGTCTTAGTCGCGGAGCTGGACGAGCCCATAGAGAGAAAGGCGATAAGGTGTGGGGGAAACATAATGTTGATTGAGCGTGTTTTACGGTTAGTCAGCGCAATAAATGACAGATAATAAAAAGCCCCACCGAGGTGAGGCTTCATCACTCAATCTAAAACAGATTAAGCGTTAACGTGATCAACTGCGTCACGAACAAGCTTGCCTAGTTCTTCCCACTTACCTTCGTCGATAAGGTTAGTTGGAACCATCCAAGTACCGCCACACGCAAGTACAGAAGGGATCGATAGGTATTCATCTACATTCTTCAAGCTTACACCACCAGTAGGCATAAATTTAACAGGGTAAACCGCTGTTAGTGCTTTAAGCATGCCAGTACCGCCAGAAGGCTCAGCAGGGAAGAACTTCAACGTGCGAAGGCCCATTTCCATTGCTTGTTCCACTAGGCTTGGGTTGTTAACACCCGGTACGATTGCAACGCCTTTATCGATACAGTATTGAACAGTGCGCGGGTTGAAACCTGGGCTTACGATGAAATCAACGCCAGCTTCGATAGATGCGTCAACTTGCTCGTTAGTCAGTACAGTACCTGAACCAATTAACATGTCTGGGAATTCTTTACGCATGATGCGAATCGCTTCGATTGCACATTCTGTACGTAGCGTGATTTCTGCACATGGCATGCCGTTTTCAACAAGTGCTTTACCTAGAGGGATAGCGTCTTCAGCACGGTTGATAGCGATTACAGGAATTACTTTTAGGTTTGCTAGTTGTTCATTTAATGTAGTCATGAATTCTTTCTCACGTTAAATGTGGGCTTGCTTTCAACTAAGCAAACCCTTGATTAATAGTTAAAGTGCGTAATTATAGAGACAGATCAGGCGTCGCTTCTAGAGGAATGATAGCACCTGGATGCTGAATCACAGTCCCTGCCACAATATGACCTGCTAACGCTGCATCACGTGCATTGCCACCGCTTAAGCGCTTAGCTAGGAAGCCCGCGCTGAACGAGTCGCCAGCCGCTGTAGTATCAACAATGTTGTCTACTGGGTTTGGAGCAACGTACTGAGCGCTTTGGCTTTCAACTACTAAGCAGTCTTTAGCACCACGTTTAATGATGATCTCTTTCACACCAGATTCAGACGTACGTGCAATACACTGTTCAATGCTTTCGTCGCCGTACAACTCTTGCTCGTCATCGAACGTCAGTAGAGCCGTGTCAGTGTACTTAAGCATCTTCAAGTACCAAGAAATCGCTTCTTGTTGACTTTCCCAAAGTTTTGGACGGAAGTTATTGTCGAAGAATACTTGGCCGCCTTGCGCTTTAAATTTGTCTAAGAAGTTGAATAGCTGCGTGCGTCCATTCTCTGTCAAGATAGCAAGCGTAATACCACTTAGGTAAACCGCATCAAAAGAGAATAACTTATCAAGTAGAGCAGGCGTGTCTTCCTGGTCAAACATGAACTTTGCTGCAGCATCATTACGCCAGTAGTGGAAACTGCGTTCACCGGTTTCATCGGTCTCGATGTAGTAAAGCCCTGGTTGTTTGTGATCAAGCTGAGCAATTAAGCTAGTGTCGATACCTTCCGCTTGCCACTTTTCTAACATGTCGGTACTGAATGGGTCAGTGCCTAGCGCTGTTACGTAGCTCGTGTTGATATCTTGCTCTTTTGTTAAGCGAGACAAGTAAAGTGCAGTATTTAGTGTATCGCCACCGAAACTTTGCTTAAGCCCGTCTTGTTTCTTTTGTAGCTCAACCATGCACTCGCCAATGACCGCGATGTTTAATGATTTCATATGCTTACCTTAGCAACTGAGGTTGCGCTGTTTATTATTTTAGGAAATCTTCACGCGCAGGGTTGAAGATATCAAGAAGGATGCTGTCTTGCTCTAGTGCAACTGCACCGTGCATCATGTGTTTACGAGCGAAGTAAGCATCGCCTTCTTTAAGGACTTTCTTTTCGCCTTCAATCTCAGCTTCGAAGCTACCACGAACTACGTAACCGATTTGGTCATGGATTTCGTGAGTATGAGGGTGGCCAATCGCGCCCTTATCAAAACATAGGTGTACTGCCATTAGATCGTCAGTGTAAGCAACGATTTTACGCTTAATGCCGCCACCAAGTTCTTCCCATGGGTTTTCATCTAGGATAAAGAAAGAGTTCATTGTGTATCTCCTAATCTGTTTAAATCTTTTAAGTGTTACTTAACTTGCATCCATCATAAGGGAATGAGCCTAATTGTAATACAATATATCTAAATTTGTGTGATATTGATCAAGCGATACTTTATATAGCGTAAATAAATCAACAACTTAATAAATGGCTAATATTTACCATTAGCCAGCTACATCAATGACTTATGGCTAATTATGTGACTCTACTCATCATTTAGCGACGAATAGGTATAATTAAAGCTCATATTGTATTACTTTATAT
>NZ_JBFRTQ010000103.1:0-541 GCF_041474195.1 Vibrio sp. 10N.222.52.C3
GTTGCGAGTACGTTTGTCGTTGATGAAGGCGATTTAGGCTCTGTTATCGCTCAGGCGGCAGGCTCGTTTGTTACCACGGAAGGTGCAGACCAAGTAGAGGCTTACGAACTACGTAATATCTCGACTCTGGAATCGACGCTATCGTCGGGCAATGAAGGTATTAAGATCACTGAGATCACAGGTGCGGCTAACACGACCACCTACCAAGGCGCAACGGACCCAGGCGGAACGCCAATTTTTACATTAGTGCTGACTGATGACGGTGCTTATACGTTTACTTTACTTGGCCCTCTCAATCACGCTACGACACCAAATAACCTCGATACATTAACAATACCGTTTGATGTTGTGGCCGTTGATGGTGACGGCGATGATTCTAACCAATATGTATTGCCAATTGAGGTGCTCGATGATGCGCCAACGATCACTGATACGACGGTTGGGAGTACATTTGTCGTTGATGAAGATGATCTTGGGTCTTTGGTGTCTCAAGCAACAGGTGCATTTGTTACCACAGAAGGAGCAGACCAAGTAGAGGTTT
>NZ_JBFRTQ010000104.1:0-9146 GCF_041474195.1 Vibrio sp. 10N.222.52.C3
AGAGCTTAGAGCTTAGAGCCTTGGGCTTAAAGCTAAAGCTACTTGGTTTGCCCACCAACGGCGCGCCAACACATATCAAAGCTATCGTTGATGTACTTCGATGTTTGCTCTGGTGGAGACTCGCTTTGTTCAATCAGCCAGTTTGCACAAATCAGAAAGTGGCTATGAATGAAGTGTCTAACAAGGTTAATGTCCAACACCATCAATTCACCATCTTGTTGCCCTTTCAAAATGATCTCGTCTAGCGATGCGAACATCTGTGAAACAATCACTTCTCGAGTTTGAGTCGTTGGGTCGAAATGAACATTGGTGAAGAACTTCATCGCAACCGGATTCTCTAATGCCCACTCAATTCCTGTGACCCACATGAACTTAAAGGTTTGGTAGCGATCTTCTACAGCCACATCAGTGTGCGGTTGAAGGGTCGAGAATAGCTCTAGCTTCAGCTCGCGAAACAGTTCATCAATCAATAGAGATTTATTCTCGAAGTGGTGGAACAACGTCGCTTTTGCCACGCCGGCTGTTTTCGCTATTTGTCCGGTAGATGTGCCCTCTAGCCCTTGTTGAGAGAAGAGCAGGAGTGCAGCATCTAGGATTTTTTGTCTTTTGGTGATCATCTATTGAGTACTTTGAACATCAGTTTCTTGATTGGGTTGTTGTAAGGAGGATGCATTAACTTGGTGAAGTTGATTTTTCCTCTACTTAGAACGGTTTTGGCATGGCTAAGGGTCTTGAAGCCCTCAATGCCGTGATAGTGTCCCATGCCTGAAGGGCCGATGCCACCGAATGGTGCGTCTTCTGCAGCCACATGCACCAAAGAATCATTAATACACACGCCGCCAGAGTGCGTGTCTGATAAAAGCTTGTCTTGGGTTTCTTTATTATGGCTCATTAGGTACAGAGCCAGTGGGCGTTCTCTCTCTGTGATGTAATTGATTGCTTCTTCGATGGAATCATAAGGCACGATAGGCAAAACAGGACCAAACAGCTCTTCTTGCATCGCGAGCATCTCATCGTTCACTTCGGTGAGAAGGTGCGGCGTCATTCGGTGGTTTACATCGTCTTGTGCTTGTTCGGTTACCGTGTGAATAACCGCGCCTTTGGCTTGTGCGTCTTCAATGACACCTTTCAAGCGATTGTATTGGCGCATGTTGATCACTGAGGTTAAGTCTTTGCTCTCAATACCGGCTTTATAAAGCTTCTTGAAATAACGCTTATAGGCTGTGATGAACTCGTCTGATTTTTCTCGCGGCAATAAGATGTAATCAGGCGCTACACATATCTGGCCAGCGTTTAGACTCTTGGCAAACAAGATACGTTCAACAGCGTCAGCTACATCAAAGTCAGGGGCAATGATGGTTGGAGATTTGCCGCCTAATTCCAAGGTAACTGGTGTTAAGTTGTTAGCCGCTGCTCTCATAACGTGTTTACCCACAGCGGTTGAGCCTGTGAAAAGGATATGGTCAAACGGCAGTTGGCTAAATTTAGCGGAAACGTCAGCTTCGCCTTCGATAATCGCAACCTGATCTTCACTAAAGCCTTCGGCCAACATCGCTTTTAAAACTCGGTTGGTCGCTGGAGTAAACTCCGACATCTTGAGCATCGCCGTGTTGCCCGCTGCTAACGCTGTGATCAGAGGGCCTAAAGAGAGCATGACTGGGAAGTTCCAAGGCACGATGATACCAACCACACCTACTGGCTGATAATGCACAGTAATCTTGGCTGGTGTTAGCATCAAGCCGGCTTTTCGACGTGAAGGCTTCAACCACTTCTTCAGGTTTTTATCACTGTAATTGATCTGGTGTAGGGAAGGGGTGATGTCAGCAATTAAGCTGTCGTGCTCTGCTCGATGGCCATAATCTTCTGATACCGCTTCAATTAACTGCTCTTGGTAGCGCATTAATAGTTTTTTCAAGACTGAGAGATCATTTCGTCTCTGATCAAGTGTTGGATTAACGTTGTTACGGTAGTGATCTTGTTGTCGGTTGAATATTTGATCCATGTCGTTGGTGCTCGACGTGTTTGGTTCAAGGTCTAGATTATGGCTCATAGTATCCCCTAAATTCGAAGGCTGACCGATTGGTTGGTCAGTTAAAATTACAAGAAGATTGAACCGAATACAAGATATGCGCGAGAAAAGTTCAAAAATTGAGCGGTTACAACATTGAAGTGAGCGAGTTCTAGTAGGAAGAATGAAGTGTTTATCGGCATCGAATCGCGGGACACAAGCTGTGTTGGTGATAGCGAGAGTTCAGATTGTGAAGTGCTTATATTTGTCACAACTCTGACTTAACCTCACTCAATTTACTAAAAATCTTTTGGTTTCTGCACATTTTTTCTCCCTAATTTAATGTGAGAAATTGCTTTATATTTAATGCGCTTCAGCCTGTTTTTTACCCTAAAACCTTGTAATTCCTTACCTGTCATTTTAAGTCGATCTGTCGATAAAAAAACGTAATCGTCACCACAAATATCAATGGTTGGACTCGCTCTTAATAATATCGGTTAATGCAGCCAACAAATCGTTTTTGAACGCTTTTTGTTGGGTTATACCTCGCTATTCCAAAGAGGTATCTTCTGTCGATGGCCCTATAGTGTGAGGTCTCTAGAATTGGAAAATTCGGTTAATTTGGAACGCATCCGTGCTGAGTATAATGTAAAGCACTGGAGCCAAGGTTTTTATGGAATTGATGATAACGGTGAGGTGTATGTTTCACCGAGCGAGACGGATCATCAAGTCCCACTAAGTAAGATCGTAAAACAGTTAGAGCAAAGAAATATTGGTTTGCCTGCTCTTGTGCGTTTTCCTCAAATCGTGCATCAACGTGTGCACAATATCTGTAACGCATTCAACCAAGCGATCGACGAATATCAGTACGATAACCGTTACCTACTTGTTTACCCGATTAAAGTTAACCAACAGAAAGAAGTGGTTGACGAGATCTTAGCGAGCCAAGCTCAATTAGAGCAGAAGCAGCTTGGTTTAGAGGCGGGCAGCAAGCCTGAACTATTAGCGGTATTGGCACTGGCTCAAAAAGCGAGCTCGGTGATCGTGTGTAACGGTTACAAAGACAGAGAATACATCCGTCTTGCTCTTATTGGCGAAAAGCTGGGTCATAAAGTATTTATCGTTCTAGAGAAGCTATCTGAGCTTGATCTTGTTCTTTCTGAAGCGAAAGCGCTTGGCGTGAAACCTCGTTTAGGTTTACGCATTCGTCTTGCATCTCAAGGTGCAGGTAAATGGCAAGCAAGTGGTGGCGAGAAGTCGAAATTCGGTTTGTCTGCATCACAAGTATTGACCGTTATTGAACGCTTGAAAGCAGAAGACCAGCTGGATGTTCTAGAGCTAGTACACTTCCACCTTGGCTCGCAAATGGCGAATATTCGTGATGTGCGAAATGGTGTGAGTGAAGCGGCTCGTTTCTACTGTGAACTGCGCGATATCGGTGCTCAATTGAAGTACTTAGATGTTGGTGGTGGTTTGGCGGTTGATTACGACGGCACACGCAGTCAATCTTCAAACTCAATGAACTACGGCTTGCTTGAGTACGCTCGCAATATTGTGATGACAGTAGGGGATATCTGTAAGCTCTACAATCAGCCACAACCTGTGATCATTTCTGAATCTGGTCGTTCGTTGACTGCGCATCACGCTGTGCTTGTAACCAATGTTATTGGTACAGAAAGCTATTCTCCGGAAGACATGGCGGCTCCAGAAGCTGACGCGCCAATGTTGCTCAACAACATGTGGAAGAACTTCTTAGAGCTAGATGCGGGCAATGATGACCGAGCGTTGATTGAGATCTACAACGACACGCAAAGTGATATCGCAGAAGCACACAACCAATTTGCGACCGGTATGCTGAATCTTCAGCATCGTGCTTGGGCAGAGCAAATGTCTTTGCGTATTAACTACGAGCTTAGCACTCGCATGAGCACAAAGAACCGTTACCACCGTCCAATTTTGGATGAGTTGAGCGAGCGTTTAGCGGACAAGTTCTTCGTGAACTTTTCACTATTCCAGTCATTGCCAGATGCTTGGGGTATTGATCAGGTGTTCCCTGTATTGCCACTGAGCGGTTTAGACAATGCGGATGAGCGTCGTGCTGTAGTGTTGGACATCACTTGTGACTCTGACGGTACGATTGACCAGTATGTTGATGGTCAAGGTATTGAAACGACTCTGCCAGTTCCTGCATGGAACCCAGATGAACCATACCTGATGGGCTTTTTCTTAGTAGGCGCATACCAAGAGATCTTGGGTGATATGCATAACCTATTTGGTGATACTCACAGCGTAGTGGTCAACGTTGACGAAAGCGGTGAAGCGAATATCGACTACATCAACGAAGGCGACACGGTTGAAGACATGATGCGTTATGTTCATATCGATATGGATCTAATTCGTCAGAACTACAAAGAATTAGTAACGGCGAAAGTACCAGCGCAAGAGCAGCAAAGCGTACTTGAAGAGTTAGAGCAAGGCTTGATGGGTTACACCTATCTTGAGGATTTTTAATGAACGATCTATTTACCAAACCAGATTACTCGCTGTATTCCAATGCGATGACGTTTATGCGTCGTCCATTGGTACAGAACCCAATTGATAACGATGCTGATGTGGTTGTGTTGGGCGTGCCGTTAGATATGGCGACGTCTGGTCGACCGGGTGCTCGTATGGGCCCTGATGCGATTCGTCGTGCGTCTGTAAACTTGGCGTGGGAAGGCAAAAAATTTCCTTGGGACTTCAATGTATTTGAACATACCTCGGTGATTGATGCTGGCGATCTTGTGTTTGATTGCGGTGATGCTGAAGATTTAACTCAGCGTTTAGAAGCAGCCGCTGATGCGATTCTAAACAGTGGTAAAACTCTGTTAGGTTTAGGTGGCGATCACTTCATTACACTGCCTTTACTTAGAGCATACGGCAAGAAGTTCGGTGAGATGGCTCTGATTCACTTCGACGCGCACACTGACACTTACAGTCAGGGCAGTCGTTACGATCACGGTACTATGTTCTACCATGCGCCAAATGAAGGTTTAATTTCGCCTGAACATTCAGTGCAAATTGGTATTCGTACAGAGTACAAGCAGGAAGGACACGGCTTTAACGTTATTAACGCGATGCAAGCGAACGACATGAGCGTGGACGAGATCATTGCTCAAGTGAAAGGCATTGTTGGTGATAAGCCAGTTTACCTAACGTTTGATATCGATTGTCTGGATCCTGCTTTTGCTCCGGGTACAGGTACTCCGGTATGCGGTGGTTTGAATTCAGATAAAGTTCTGAAAATTATCCGTGGTTTGCAGGGCATCAACATGGTTGGTATGGACGTTGTAGAAGTTTCTCCAGCGTATGACCAAAGCGAGATTACAGCACTGGCTGGTGCAACTATCGCACTTGAGCTGCTTTATGTTTGGACGGCAAATCGCCTCGCTAAATCATAGTGTTTGATTGTTAAAAGCGTAACGCTACATACTGATTTTAAAGCCCACTAAGTTTCAACTTAGTGGGCTTTTTTGTTTTGCCGAGCAACAAACATTCTATTCTCGCATCTCAGTAAGTAGTCTTTTCTTGGCTGTGAACTAATAGGCTAAAAGGCTCGTATTCTACGGTCTATCTCATGATTTGTGAGCGAAAAATCATCACATTGATTCTGAGAGGTGTCTCAAAGATGGGACTTGCCTCTGCTTTACTAAGGATGCAGAGCTTACCGCTATTAATGCCCTGTATTCGCTAATGATTTATCAACTTTGTTACTGTATATATTTATAAAACGAAGATGTGTATTTATATTGCGCGCTCATTTGCATATTAATCAGCATCCTACTAACTTTTGACTAGGGTTTTTAAGCCTTGAAAGAATACTTGGATTTGCGAAAAGATGTCTCTTCGCACAGACATGGCATTTTTTATGGGGAAGACTAGGCTTAAGGGTAAGTAAACTATAAAAAAACAGGTGAAATACTTCTCTCTTTTCAAGCCGATTGGGCATAACAATGGATTGCCATTGATGAGAGCTAAGTATGCGTTCAATTAAAACCTGAAATTGCTATTACAAATAATTTTCACAGCGCTTAAAAATAGTGCTTTGTGACAACGGGGGATGTATGGATATTGAAGTTTCGCGCCAGGTTGCGGTAGTTGAAGCAACGAGTGGAGATGTCGTCGTAGTTAAGCCAGACGGCAGCGCAAGAAAAGTTTCAGTTGGCGATACCATCCGTGAAAATGAGATCGTGATTACGGCCAACAAGTCAGAGCTTGTATTAGGCGTTCAGAATGATTCGATTCCGGTTGCAGAGAATTGCGTCGGTTGTGTTGATGACAACGCTGCATGGGTAGATGCCCCAATAGCTGGTGAGGTTAATTTTGACTTACAGCAATCAGATGCAGAAACCTTTACTGAAGACGACCTTGCTGCAATTCAAGAAGCCATTTTAGGTGGTGCCGATCCGACTCAAATCCTAGAGGCAACGGCCGCTGGTGCTGGACAAGGTTCTGCAAACTCCGGCTTTGTCACTATTGATTACAACTACACACAGACTCAGCCATCGACATTCTTTGAAACCGCAGGTTTAGCAGATCAATCGGTTGATGAAGATAGAGAACAATTTAGAACAATAACTCGTTCATTGGGCGGTCAATCAATCAGTGAAGTGCTCACTGAAGGCTCCATTTCTGATAATACCTACCCCCAATCTATTACAACTACTGAAACGATTATTGCTGGTAGTTTAGCGCTCTCCCCTGATTCTTTCGCTCCAGATGCACTGTCCCTCGCTTCGCTACTCACAGAGCTAAACAGTGATATTACCTCAAGTGGTCAGCCCGTTACGTTTACTTATGATGCGGCGACGAACTCTATCATTGGTGTTCAAGGCACCGATGAAGTATTACGCATCGACATCGATGTTGTTAGTGTTGGAAACAACGCTGAGCTTTCACTGATCACAACGATTTCTCAACCAATTGATCACGTAACATCTGTTGGTGGTGGCCAGGTTTCCTATACAGGCGATCAAATTAACATCACTTTTGATATTCAAGGTGAAGACACCGCCGGAAACCCATTAGCAACACCAATTAATGCGCAAGTTGCCGTGGTTGATGGGGTCGATCCGTCTGCTGAAAGTGTGAATATCAGTAACGTAGAAACTAGCAGTGCAGCAATTGAAGGAACGTTCTCCAATATTGGTAGTGATAATCTTCAATCAGCTGTATTTGATGCTGGTGCACTGGACCAGTTTGATGGGTTGCTCAGTGATAATCAAAATACGCTTGCAAGGCTATCTGATGATGGGACAACGATCACTTTGTCCATTCAAGGTCGAGGTGAGGTTGTTCTCACTATCTCACTAGATACCGATGGTACTTATAAATTCGAGCAGTTTAATCCAATAGAACAAGTGGGCACCGATTCACTGACGTTCGATTTACCGATCACGATTACCGATTTCGACCAAGATGTTGTAACCAATAACATCAACATTGTTATCACTGATGGCGATAGCCCAGTCATTACTAATGTCGACAGTATTAGTGTCGATGAAGCAGGCATCATTGGTGGCTCACAAGAGGGAACCGCGCCTGTAGCGGGGAGCGGAAGTATCACTGCCGATATTTTCGAAAGCGACATCATCGACCATTATGAACTGGAGCCGACGGAATTTAATACGGGTGGCACCTTGGTTTCAAATGGTGAGGCTGTGCTACTTGAGCTGATTGGTGAGATCGGTGGTGTAAGAACTTATGAAGGTTACGTTGAGGTCAATGGAACGAGAATTACGGTCTTTGACGTTAAAATTGATAGCCCTTCATTGGGCAACTATGAGTTTAATCTTTATGAAGAACTTTCTCATCAAGGCGCTGAAGATGCGCTGTTAACTTTTGCATTGCCAATTTATGCTGTTGATGCAGATGGCGACCGTTCTGCACTGTCTGGAGGTTCGAACACACCAGAAGCTGCTGAGATTCTCGTTAATGTAAAAGATGATGTACCAGTGATGACAGCACCTACAGGGGAAACAGTTGTCGATGAGGATGACCTCACTGGTATTGGTTCCGATCAATCTGAAGACACCATTATTAATGGATTATTCACGGTTGATGAAGGCGCCGATGGTGTTGCGAAGTATGAACTGGTTGATGAAGATTTGGTTCTGACTGGCTTAACCTCCGATGGAGAAAGTCTAGAGTGGCAAGCTGTTTCACAAAACGGCACAACATTTACTTATGTTGCTCAAACTGCAACGAGTAATGAAGCGGTGTTCGAGATTATTTTCGATACCTCGGATAACAGCTATCAATTCGAATTGTTTAAACCACTTAAGCACCTTGATGGCGCGGGTGAAAACGCGATTAACCTTAACTTCTCTGTTGTAGCTGAAGATTTCGACCAAGATAAATCGAATGCGATCGATCTGAAGATCACGGTGACGGATGATGTGCCAACCATCACTGATACGACTGTTGCGAGTACGTTTGTCGTTGATGAAGACGATTTAGGCTCTGTTATCGCTCAGGCGACAGGTGCATTTGTTACGACTGAAGGTGCAGACCAAGTTGAGGTTTACGAACTGCGTAATGTCTCAGCGCTTGAAGCGACATTGACCTCTGGAACTGAAGCGATTTCTATTACAGAAATTACAGGGGCGGCTAACACAACGACCTATCAAGGTACGACGACAAGCGGGACTCCTATCTTCACGCTCGCGCTAGCGAATGATGGCTCTTATACCTTTACGTTGTTAGGTCCTCTAAATCATCCTACAAGTCCGAATTCCAATACCTTAACGATTCCATTCGATGTCGTTGCGGTTGATGGCGATGGCGACGATTCTAACCAATATGTATTGCCAATCGAGGTGCTCGATGATGCACCAATAATGAGTGCGCCAACGGGTGAAACAGTTGTCGATGAAGACGATCTTACTGGTGTTGGTTCAGATCAATCCGAAGATAGCATTATTAATGGGTTATTCACGGTTGATGAAGGCGCCGATGGTGTTGTGAAGTATGAACTGGTTGATGAAGATTTGGTTCTGACGGGCTTAACCTCTGATGGAGAAAGTTTAGAGTGGCAAGCTGTTTCACAAAACGGCACAACATTTACTTACGTTGCTCAAACAACAGCGAGTAATGAAGC
>NZ_JBFRTQ010000105.1:0-53770 GCF_041474195.1 Vibrio sp. 10N.222.52.C3
GTTAAGAGTTAAGAGTTAAGAGCTAAGACTCATTGATTGACGTAACAAACAGAGAAGGGGGCAGACAATCGCTCAAACTCTTTGATCCAGCGCCACTGGTTGTCTTGAAGTTTATCGCCAGGGCCTTTGACTTCAATCCAATGAAACTCATCGCCCTTGAACGCAATCAAATCCGGCATCCCAGTTCTAAATAGCTTTAAGTCACTCAATATCACTTTGAAGAGGTCTACAACCAAGGCATTTGGAATTGAAGCCATGCCGTGTTCGATGAGTGCCTTAGGAAAATAATTCCAATGAACAAAGGGGTTCGCGATACCTTGCTTTTCATCGTAAGTATCAAGAAAATGGTTCAGCCCATGTTTGGATATCGTCTGAAACACGGCTTCAATCTGTTCGGCTCGCTTGTCTACGAAATCTGAATGGTACAGATCCAATGGTCGATGTTGGTAACGATTGATAAAGGCGCCTTCAACGTCTGCGAAAATGACATCCCAGAAAGCCAAACCAAACAAGCCACACAGAAAACTGTTTTCTGAAAAGTAGACGTCCCAACCTTGGTTCTCAAAATGCTGCTTTACCGCAAGCTCGACTCGAGTTTGGCTGAGGTCTAATTCCAGTTTTAACTCTTTGCAGCTCGGCTTTATGGTTCGTGAAACTTTGTGCCCCTGTTTCCGTAGCAGCCGGTCTTCAAGCTTAATAGCGATTTCCAACTCTGACACATCCGATGGAGTAGCTTTCATTTGCGTGACAATGTCACACATTAAGTCTAGCGTACCTTGCTTATCATAGATGCGTGCAAGTCGTTCTCTGCTCGGAGGAAGTGTAGATTGTCTGAACCAAAAGATAGCTTGGTCGTTTAGATTAAGCCTTTCAAGATCGCGAGCAATATCATTGATCAAACGCGATCGTTTTCTGGCAATACTTCTGTGTTCTGATTCTTCAGGAATCGCATTTAAAAGCAGTTCCAGAAACGCGCCATCTTTGCGGTCACCTTCTGAATACAAGCGTTGAATATCGCGCATCTGGATTAATTGATTGAGCTGATCCCTAGAGGTGAAGAAGCGGTGTTGCTTGCTTAATGGGTAGTTCTCAAAGGTGTTTAGCCCAAGGTCGCTTAACACGAACTGACTTAAGTCTTGATAGGTGTTGGCAAAGAACAGCAACAGTAATACATCAATCACTTGAGATTCGATGACGTAAATACAGTCGAAAGAGAGGTTTTGAAATTGGTCAAAAGGTTGCTGATCAAGCCGTAACAACAGCTCGTCTTTCTTGGCATTTCTATGGCTCTTAAGGGCGGGGAATACACTCAACAGCTCTGGTTTGGTGAGCAAGTGAAACCCGAGCTCGACCTCACTAATGGCGAGGTCATGCTGTTCTTCGGGATGACTCAACCCAATGAAGCCTGAGCTGTTTAGCTCTTGCAGTACGGTCTTTAGATCTGGGATCTCAACATAGTTGAGTTTATCGCTGCGAAACCAACGGCCTTTACGAGAAAGCAAACGAACCATTAGGCATTGGCTTGAAACAGAAAGACGTTTGTATGCGGACAACCAACGACATTCATCATCACTCAGAAGATCGGGGTAGAGCGTTTGAGCGTGTTCAACCAGTCGATTGAAGTTGTCGAGATAATAAGTGGGGGAGAGCTGAAGAGTGGTTTCGGTCGTCAATTGAGAAGTCGCTTGATACAAAAAGAGCCTAACCCTAAGGTTAAGCTCTTCAGTAACAAATTCAATCTTTTCTGTTGATTAAGCTTGTGATGCTTTTAGTTCAGCAACTTTAGCTTCAGAGATTGGTTTAGTGATGATTGCTAGAACAATACACACTGCCATCATAACTGCAGAGATTGTGTAAGCTAGGCCGTAACCTTCGCCGTTTGACATTGAGAAGCCAACAACTGCTGCACCGATAGCGCCGCCGATACCCCATGCCGTGTAAAGCACGCCGTAGTTAGTACCGTAGTTTTTCAGGCCGTAGAACTCAGCAGTTAGTGTTGGGAATACTGCTAGAAGCGTACCGTAACCAACCGCTGCGATAGCCGTACCAATGATTAGCGTGAATTCAGAGTTGAACGTAGCGAATAGAGCCATGTTCGCGCCTTGAAGGATGAACGCTAGAAGTAGAGTACGTACGCCACCGATTTTATCTGCAAGCATACCCGCAGCAACACGGCCGCCTGAGTTGAATACTGCAAGGATAGACGCTAGGTAAACTGCGTTTGGCAGGTTAGCTTGAACGCTAGCAATTGTAGTGATGTTACCGATGATCATTAGACCAACAGATGCAGCGAATGCGTACATGATCCATAGAGAGTAGAACTGAGGAGTCTTCAGCATTACTTTCCAAGTTAGGTCTTCAGTCTTCTTAACCGCTTTAGGAGCTTGGCCTGCTTTTACTTTAGGCTCAGCTGGCGTGTAATCCGCTGGTGGGTTGTTGATTGTTGCTGCTAGAGGTACTGCGATTGCAAGTACACCAACACCAAGAATCATAAAGCTAGTTTGGATACCCATGCTGTCGATTAGCGCAGAAGTTACTGGTGCTAGGTAAATAGCCGCAAGACCGAAGCCTGCTGCGATAAGACCGTTAACCATACCTTTCTTAGAAGAGTGGAACCACTTCATTGCTGATGGAGACAGACATGCGTAACCGAAGCCGATACCTGCACCTGTTATAATACCGAACGTGATGTTCAGCATCATAGGCGTTGTAGCGAAACCAGAAGCAATCATACCTAGGCCTGTAAGCGCTGTACCTAGGATAAGGATCTTACGTGGACCCATACGGTCTTGTAGGATGCCCGCAACAAGAAGACAAACAGAGAATGTGATAGTTGCAATAGCGTAAGGTGAAGATGCTTCAGCAGCACTCCAACCAGCTTCAGTTACTAGCGCTTTGTTAAATACACTCCAAGCATACAGGATGCCAAGACAAAGGTTGATACAGAAGCCTGCTAGCAGGATACGTGTTGCTTTATCAATCTTGCTCATTTTTATTCTCAGTTTTGTCATCGGTTAGTGGAGAGCCACTTAACTAAAGACGGGTTATTGTGATTGTTTCTTCAAAATTAGTTTGCGTTTATCAACAGATAGCGCAAAAGAGCGCGGATTATAACCAATTAAAATGTGATTGGAATCTCTTTTTCCATTTTTGGTAAATTAAATTCAATTTGTTAATGAGTTGTTTTTCATTGGTTTTTGAAATGTTTTTAACACCTCTCTATTTTGTTCTTTTTCGCTCTGTCTTCTTATTATTTCAGGGATTTTGAGGTGATGGTTTTTGAATAGACGCGTATTGAGTGCGGATATCACAGAGTTACAAATAATTTTAATTAATTTCCAAGGTTAAATTTGTGTAACAAAATAAATCGTAACAGCGCTTTGTTCATATGAGACAAGGAGTAACGGAGTTTTATTAAAAACAGAATGTTAAGCAATTGTTAAGGGTGATTTTTGTTAGTACTTTTGCTTACATTTTGTTCGATTGGAGGGGTTGTGTTGTCCGTAAAAAGTGGGAAAATAGTATGCAAACTGAGATTCCAAATTTGAAAGGATGCGTTTCCAACTTATGGTGAGGCGAGTATTATGAAACTGTTTTTAATTTTATTGATGTCAATTTCTGGTGGTGTAGCGGCAGCTGACCATATTCACTCTTTCCTATTCGGCTTCTATGTTGCGGCTCTAGCAGTTGGTAGTTGCTACTGGCTTGCATTCCGCAGTACGCGTTTCCCACAGTTGGCATTAGTGCTATTGATGTGTGGCTTTTTTGCGAAAATTGCAGTGACTGTTATCGGTGTTTCTTGGGGTATCTCGAACGATATCATTCAATCGCCGTTCATTTTCTCATTGTCATACCTGTTCTTCTTAGTGGTTGTGTCTTACGTTTGGTTTGCATACCGCGATAAATTGACGCTAAAACAACGCGCTAAGAAGGTAGAAGAGTCTCGCAAGCAAGCGGCAGCATAATTCGATTTGATTCTTAAAAAGCCTTCTTCGGAAGGCTTTTTTGATCCTGCCTACCTGAACTCTATTATTTGGTTATGACGGCAGATAAAAGAAACCCCAGTATGGTGACATACTGGGGTTACTTGTTATGTATCTATTATCTAGCAGTTACCATCTACCAAAGACTACTCTGAAGGTGTGTTATTTCTTCATCATCTTAGCGAGATCGGCGAACGGGTTGTGTGTCGCTGACTGATGATCATCTAAACTCGCTTTTGCATCCACACCATAACGCTCATGGTCAGTGTATTTTGAATGCTCATGATCGTGACAGTACAGGCACAGTAGCTCCCAGTTGCTGCCATCTTCAGGGTTGTTTGTATGGTCGTGATCCACGTGGTGAACGGTAAGCTCTCGGAGGTTTGAGTAAACAAATTCGCGCGCACATTTACCACAAACCCAAGGGTACAGTTTTAGTGCTTTTTCGCGGTAGCCTTTCTCTTGGCGAGCATACGCTGCACTCGAACCTGTGAAATCAGAAGACATTGCCAAATCCTTATCAATTGTAATACCCCGATTTTATCACAGCTTTCTTGAAGCTGTCGGTATGTCGTTCGTAAAATCATTGCTAAATGATGCAGTGGACTTATCGATATTAGATTGAAGTTTGAATACAGACTTACCTTCTACACACTAACGCTTAAGCGGGTTATGTCTTTCTGGAATAAGCCATGCTTAACAGTTTGAAAATAAATCGTATTCAGGGGTTTTAACCGCAGGCATGTGACCTAATATCAGTTTGTGAGACCCTATATTAATAAGGAAATATCATGTCAGAACAATACACTCCGCCAAAAGTTTGGGTTAACGATACTGCTGGTGGTAACAAGTGGGCAAACATCAATAGTCCTGAATCTGGAGCTCGCTTTGATAAAGAGCTTCCTGTTGGTGACCATGCTTTTCAATTGTATTCTCTTGGCACACCTAACGGTCAAAAAGTCACTATCTTGCTGGAAGAGTTGTTAGCGGCGGGTGTTAAAGAAGCTGAATATGATGCGTACTTGATCAACATTGGTGAGGCTGATCAGTTCTCTTCTGGCTTTGTTGGCGTGAATCCAAACTCCAAAATACCAGCACTTGTCGACAAGTCTGGTGACGAAGACGTGAATGTATTCGAATCGGCATCTATCTTGATGCATCTAGCAGAAAAATTTGGTCACTTCTTACCAAAAAAAGGGGCAGCAAGAACGCAAACCATTAACTGGTTGTTCTGGGCACAAGGCTCGGCACCATTCCTAGGCGGTGGTTTCGGCCACTTCTACGCTTACGCGGATGAAAAGCAAGAGTACCCAATTAACCGCTTCGCAATGGAAGCTAAGCGTCAACTAGATGTGTTAGACAAGCAACTTGCTAACAGCACTTTCGTTGCGGGTGAAGAGCTGTCTATTGCAGATATCGCGATTTGGCCTTGGTACGGTAACTTAGTACTTGGCAAAATTTACGACGCAGCCGAATTTCTACAAGTTGAGTTTTACACCAACGTTGTGCGCTGGGCGAAGCAGCTAGAAGCGCGTGAAGGTTTCCAACGCGGCCGAGTGGTTAATCGTTCATTTGGCGAAGAGTGGGAGCAAGTACCAGAGCGCCATTCTGCAGAAGACATTGACCGAGTTTTAAAGCTTAAGCCTTAGTTCTTTTTTGAACGTGTTTTTGGCAGATATACCCTATCGGTCTTAATGTTAATGGCTAATTGAAACGCCATATCTCAATCGAGATATGGCGTTTTTCCGTTTTAAGGTAGGGAGAGGTTTTGTAATTGGAATGAGAGTCTCAATTATCATTTTTTTTCTTATTCAATCGCTTATGAGTAATGGTCTTTGTGGTTAAGACAAAAAACAATAGTCATCGAGGTGGAGTAAATCTATAAGATAACGGTCCACTTTAAATTACGACTAACTTCGCTCAATGAAAAAAAACTTAATTGCGTTGGCTATCATATCCACGGCTCTTTTAGGGTGTAATCACGACTCACTAAGCTATAGTGGTGGCCCTGATACGGCTCCTCCAACAGATATTGTACCACCAACGGACATTCTTCCTCCGACAGATATTGTTCCACCAACGGATATTCTTCCGCCGACTGATATTATTCCACCAACAGATATTATTCCCCCAACAACTTACATCGGTTCACTGTTGTCGAGCGGGGCGTTTGTTTCTGGAGATGTGTACTGTGACGGCATTCATCTTGAAAACGGAACGTTCAGTGTAAAACAAGGCGTGAGTTTTAGTTGTACCTTGGGTCACCTTACTTTAGGTGATTTCACGGCTCCTTTCCCCGAAGTCACAGAAAGCACGATTTCAAATGATGCGCTTCATGCGGCATTTGAGTTGACAGAATTACATGGAGACAACGTTACCAAGGTACTCGAATCAATTGATGTTTGTGAGACTGAAAGTGCTATCTGTCTAAAAGAGCTGGATGCTTTTGATATTGAGGATGTGTTCTCGCAGCTTGATGATCAAGATGCTGTCGATGCGTACTTTTCATCGAAAGAAGAAGAGTCTACAGATGAAGTAGGTAAGGCTCCTAGTTCACACGTAGACACAACAGTTGTTCCTGCGGTTGACCCTAATGCGGACAATAACCTTAACGCTGGTTTTGTTTCTGCAGACGCAGAGTCTACCTATGCTTATAAGCCAAGTGTTGAAGGTAAGGTGTTAACTCGCAGTAAGCTTACAGACGCTAATGGTAAAGCGATTTCTGGGATCAGTTTCTTTTCGGCTAACGCGACGGGCGTGACGGATGAAGAGGGAATCTTTGAGTACCTGTGGGGCGACAGAATCGTTTTTGGTATTGATACGTTTGAGTTTGGCTCCATTACGGGTAATCAGATTGCTTATAAATTGTCTGATGTGACCAATAATGTGGTTGAGAAAGCGAATATCCAGTCATTACTAGAGCGCTACGCGCTTGATCATGTAAGTCATTATGAGATATCTGAAGAAGTCCAAGGTACCTTTTCAAAGTACCCTAACGTTATAAATGAACTGATCAACCTAACTCTGCCAAATGGGGGATTAATAGAGGGTACAGACTTTGAACTTCCTAATGAGTTTGTTGGTCAGTTTAGCCAAGGGTTAACGGCAGTAATCGATGAGCAGCTGCGCCAAACGCCTCAGTTTATGGATTATGTTCGTCAACCTGCCGTTTTATCTATGGATTCTGGTCAGTATGTTACGGAGTCTCTGCAGCAAATCTTCCACAACGTCACCACATTCCATGTTTTCAATGACAATGGTAGTTTTTACGGTGCGACGGGGTATACCCGTGGTATGCGAGCTCTGAACATATCGAACAGAGCATTCCCTGTGATGATGCCAAGAACTGATAAAAACCGTCAGCTTTATTTTGGTGAGAAGCAGGCTTGGACCCGTGAAGGCAAACCTTACATCGCACAACACCCAAGTATCTCGATGCCTCCGATTCCTTTAGTCTCTGAAGACAACGCGACTTATGGTTTCCCATTCGTTACTGCAGGCGAGATAGGCAAAGGTAAGGTCGTGTTCATGGGCAATGGCTTATATCCAAGTATTCTGTCATGCCCAGAGAATTATTGGGCTAATCGCACATTACATATCGACAGCAACAAACAACAGTGCACTGTTTCGAAGTTTGAAAACCTACTACATGATGACCAAGGCAGCATGAGGTTGTTTTTCTCGAACTTGTTTGAGTGGTTCAATAATGGTTTGCCTATTGCTGGGATGAATGCAGTGACCAATATTGACCAAGCCTATTCGGCTTATCACCACTCCACAATGGGTAAGCAGTACACGTTTTTTGTTAGTCCTCAGTATGGTTTTGCGTCAGTAGAAAAGCGTGGTTCAGGTGACTTTGATGATTTGGATGCGAGTAATACGCCGATTTTGATCCTTCAGGCATACCCACCTAAGTTGGTTCAAGATGGCATGACTAACCAGTTTGTTGCTGACTTGGATAACCCGAACTTAAACCAAGACGATATTACGGCTCTTATTAACTATGTTAATGACGGTGGCAATATCTTGTTTATGGATGCGATTCAAACGACTAATCCTGAACCTGTTGGACGCTTGGCAGATGCCGTAGGTGTATCTCTTGGTGGTGAAAACGTTACCCCGACAAACCAAGCTTTCTGCGGTAGCTCTTATTACTGCCAAGCACCTTATCCTAATCTTCACGTGAAGAGTCAAAAGGAAATGGTGGTTCTTGAGCGTTTTCAAGATAACCAAGGAGAGCCTCCATTCACGGTAAATCAAGATGGTACGGTTGAGTGGATCAAAGATGAGTCCAAGATTAAGTTTGAGATCCCGACTTATGAGGTTACTAAGTTAGACGCTGAAGGGAAGCCAGTGCTTGATGCGTCTGGTGTAACAGTAATGGAGAAAAAATCCGCACGTATCTTTGTTGAATCGGCAGAAGAGCGTGAAGCGGCGATCAAAGAACTGCAATCTGCTTTTGTTGGAACTGATCTTTGTACAAACGATTATGAATATGAATTTAACTGTATTGAGACTCGTTCTGGAGACGGTGTTACTGTTCGTGGTGCTTATCATCGCGCAGACTTTGATCGCTATGAAGTAAGTGAAGCTGTTGTTGGTAGCATGGTTAAAGCGGCGAACTTGGGCACTAACTTTACGGCGCTTTATGAGCATGAAATTTACTATAGAACAAAAGGTACTCAAGGTAAGCGTCTGTCTAACAGCGAATTGAATCAAGCGTTTGATAACCTGTCTGTTTGGATGTGGAATGACAACGCATACCATTTTGAAACAGAAATACAAGATGAGTTGGGGTTCAAGCAGGCTGTTCAGTTCCTTAACTGTTATACCGAAGACTTACATCAAACAGACACAATGGATGCACAGTGTCCTGTTGACCTAAAAGCGTCGTTAGTCGCTAATGGAATGATTCATGGCGAAGGTGAGTTATCTGGGCAGTTGAATCCTAGCTATCCATTAAATTACATGGAGAAACCTCTGACTCGTATTATGTTGGGGCGCTCATTCTGGGATCATGAAATCGTTGTTGATACCACAATGTATCCGGGTCGAACTTCGGGGGCATCTTCGTCAAGTACGGTAATGGTTCAGACCAACGGTAAAGCGGTGACGTATTCGGCAGGAAACAATCAATCGACAGGTCTGTGGGCACCTCAATTACAAGAAGTAACTATTCAAGATGGCGTGGCAGCTACGATTACTGTGATGATCGCGGATGATCTTACAGGTAAGCCGAATCACGAAACGAGTTTGAAACGCCCTCCACGTATGCAAACCAGCTTTGACTACAATGGTTCGAGCTTAACTTTCAAGGTTCCATATGGTGGCCTTATTTACATTCAACCGAAAGTAAAAGAGCTTGGTGAAGTCTCGTTTAGCATTGATGGCGCGTTAAAAGCGGCTTGGTGGAAAGAGGGACAGTGGATTAACACTATTCAATCGGCAGACGCACCAATTGCAGAAATCGATACGGGTTCATTTATTTACACTACACCAATCAGGAATCTAGAATCCGCTGATTTGAACCAATTCGCAACAGATATGAATCGATTCGCTGAAGCGGCAAGTGACTTCTACGGGCGTGATGAGAAACAAAGCACTGGTTTACACCGTAGGTTCACTTATCCAGAACTGAATGCGTTCCGCCATCGTTTTGTGAATGACGTGCAGATTTCGATTGGCGCTGCTCACTCTGGCTACCCAGTGATGAATTCAAGCTTTAACGCAAATCGGACATACATTCCAACCAACCCTGTGAACGATTGGTTGTTGTGGCATGAAGTTGGTCACAACTTAGCATCAGCTCCTTTCCTTGCGGCTGGTAGTACAGAAGTGACCAATAACCTTCTTGCGTTGTATATGCAGGAGTTAGAGGGGCGCAATGCAAACCCTGAAATGGATCGTATTAAATCGGATATTAAGAAAGCACCTAAATGGCTAGAGCTTAATAATGAACATGCGTGGTCACATGGTGATGCAGGTTTACGATTAGTTATGTTTGGTCAGCTAAAAATCTGGGCAAAATCGAACTTTGCAATTGATGATTGGTATACACGCGGCGCAAGCCAATCTGATGTGTATGGTGAAGATGAAGGCTGGAACATGTTCAAACTTATGCACCGTAAAGCTCGAGGTGATAGAGAAGGCGACTCGAATACGAACTATTGTAGTGCTAGCGAGACTGGGCTTTCTGGTGGAGACCTAATGATGGTGTGCGCTTCTTATGTTTCAAACTATGACTTAAGTGACTTCTTTGAAGTTTGGAACGTGGGCGAAACGTCCATGACTAATACTGATGGCACGAAGTCTTATAGTGGCGGAATTAGCTCTAAAGGTCTTAGTGCGGTTGAACAATTAAAACTAGAGAAACCAAACAACAGTCCTTTGAATGTTGATTCAATTTACTAACGCTAATTATTGCTAAAGCATTTTATAGCTTAAAAACAAACGCCACACTGAAACTACGTGTGGCGTTTTTGTTGGAATGCTCTAGAAATTTCAGCTAGATCAGTCTTCTACATGATGTTTAATACTTCGGCTGCCATTGGTTGACTGTCCTTGCTAGAGAAAGCCGGTTAAACTGTTCGCATCATAATTCTAAAGGATGGTGCCATGTACCACGGTCATATCTATTTCCCTCTGCGATTTGCAGAGCAAGCAGAAACACTGCGTCAGAAAATTTTAGCGGAACGTAAAGATGTATTAGAGGTTTTCCCATTAATACAGCGTTTGGTTGGTCCACATAAGATGCCAATGTTTGAGATTCACTTTGCGAACAAAGAGTCGGGCATTGTTGAATGGCTTGAGCAAGAACGCGGTGATATGTCGGTGCTTATTCACCCTGTAACTGGCGGTGAAGAAACTTTGGATCACACAGTACGAGCGATCTGGCTTGGTCGTGAATTGGGTGTCTTTGAAGAAACGCTTACTAGCTAATCAAATATACCAATATTGCACTTAACTCATTCCGACCGGAAAATACATGAACAATAAAAAGGCTCCTCAAATGAGGAGCCTTTGTTTTAAGGAGCCGTTTTACCAAGAAACCGGTTATCAAGAGCCTCTGGTTATCGGGCTGAACCGTTAACCAGAGTAGGGGGATTAAGCCTCTGCAGTTACCTTAGAGTCACTCATCTTTTTAAGAGCCGCGTAACCAAAGCCTGTTACCGCTGTACCTGCTGCAATCGCCAATAGGTACATTAGAACTGGAGAGATAGCACCAGGAATCAGTAGTACGAATAGACCGCCGTGTGGAGCCATTAGCTGAGCACCAAACATCATTGATAGAGCGCCAGTTAGTGCGCCACCTGCCATACAAGCTGGGATAACACGCATTGGATCTTTCGCTGCGAATGGGATTGCACCTTCAGAGATGAAACATAGGCCAAGAACGAATGATGCTTTACCTGCTTCACGCTCGCCTGCTTCAAACTTGTCTTTCACTAGGAAAGTCGCAAGGCCCATACCTAGAGCTGGAACCATACCTGCTGCCATGATTGCAGCCATTGGTGCGTAAGTTTGCGAAGCCAGTAGACCAACACCGAATGTGTAAGCGGCTTTGTTTACCGGACCACCAAGGTCGAAACACATCATTGCGCCTAGAATCACACCTAGAAGAATCGCATTAGACGTACCCATGTTGTTTAGGAAGTCTGTCATTGCGCTCATTACGCCAGAAACAGGACCACCTACGATGTAAACCATCACAAGACCAGTGAACAAACTCGCGATAAACGGAATGATCAGGATAGGCTTGAGGGCTTCCATGGATTGTGGAAGTTGAACCTTGTCGGCAATGAATTTCGCTGCGTAACCGGCAATGAAACCTGCTGCGATACCACCTAGGAAACCTGCGCCCGTTGAGCTAGCCAACATACCGCCGATTAGACCTGGAGCCAGACCTGGACGGTCAGCAATCGAGAATGCAATGAAACCAGCAAGAACAGGAATCATCAGTGCGAATGCAGAACCACCACCGATAGTCATCAGTGCTGCTGCTAACGTGCCTTCTTCTTTAAACGCTTCGATACCGAATACGAAAGAGAGTGCAATGATCAAACCACCCGCAACCACCACAGGAAGCATGTGTGAAACACCTGTCATTAGGTGCTTGTACACGCCTTTCTTCTCGTCAGCAGGCGCTGAATTTGAAGAAGCAGTGTGTTGGTATGGTTTAGCTTCTGCGAATGCTTTTTCCATCTCTTGCTTTGTTTTCTTAAGCGCAGGACCCGTTGTCGTTTTGTATAGCGCTTTGCCGTTAAAACGATCCAGAGGAACGTCGATGTCAGCTGCGATGATAACAAGATCAGCGTCTGCGATTTCTTGGTCAGTCAGTTGGTTTTTCGCACCTACAGAGCCGCGAGTTTCCACTTTGATTTGGTGACCTAGGCGTTTGCCTTCTGCTTCAAGCGCTTCAGCTGCCATAAAGGTATGTGCAACACCCGTTGGGCAAGCCGTAATCGCTACGATCTTCTTGCTGCCTGTGCTTGCTGTTGTAGAAGAGTTTGGAGAGGTACCGGTCACTTCAACAGTGCTTTCAACTTGAGAAGCGTCTAGTACTGTTGCTTCTACTACCGCTTTCTCTAGAAATGCTTTTGCATCCGCAGTGCATTCCGAGATAGCTGCTTGGTACACTTTCTTGCCGACAAAGCGCGCTTTATCAACGTTGGTGTTGGCTGCGATAACCACAACGTCGCTGCTGTCGATAGCGTCTTGCGATACAGTTGAATCAGGTAACACGCTTGATTGACATTCAATAGCAGCGTTCCAACCTAGTGCTTTTGTCGCTTGCTCTAACAAGCCCGCGGCGATGATGCTGTTTGCTACGCCACTTGGGCAAGCTGTGATAATGGTAATATTCATAATAAACCTTTTGTCCTATTTGCTTGTGTCTAACTGGCTAGTTGGAGCACTAAGCGCCTGTAATTGGATATTTTGTAGTACTGAATCCAGCTCTTGTTGGCTGGTGATGCCCACGCCTACCTGTGAAACTGCTAGAGCAGATAGGGCGGTTGCGAATTTAATAAGTTCTGGTTTTGGCATCTGTTGCATTTGACCCCAACATAGACCAGCAACCAATGTGTCACCTGCGCCTACCGTGCTTACTACTTGCATGCGCGGTGGTTGAGCATGTAACCATTCACCTTGGTTAAGCCACATCACGCCTTCAGCGCCAAGTGATACCACGATATTCTCGATGCCTTTTTCACTTAGGGCTTGGCCCGCGTGTTGGCATTGGTCACGAGTTGTCAGCTCTGCATTGAACAGCTGAGACAGCTCTTCATCGTTTGGTTTGATTAACCATGGTTGTGCATTGATACCGGCTTTAAGTGCGTCACGGCTGCTATCAAATAGCACCTTCTTACCTAAATCGTGTAAGCGTTGAACCCAAGAAGCGCAAAGCTCAGGAGAGATACCTTGTGGCAAGCTGCCTGCAATGACGAAATAATCGTGCGTTTCAGCAAGTTCTAATAGGGTTTCTTCGAACGCTTTAATCGCGTCAGCATCAACAGGAACACCTGGGAAGTTGATGTCGCTTACTTGGCCTGAATTCTCTACCAATTTCACGTTAATGCGAGTTGCGCCATCAACACGGATGAAGCGGTCAGTTGCACCCATCTCTTCAAACAGTTGGCAGAACGCTTCTTCGTTATTGCGACCAAGGAAACCTGTTACGGTCACTTTCGCGCCAAGCTCTGAAAGAACTTTTGCGACGTTTACGCCTTTGCCCGCTGCATGCAGAGAGCCTTTGTTTACTAGGCTAACTGAACCTACATTTAGTGCGTCGATAGCGCCTGTCAGGTCTAGAGCAGGGTTAAGCGTTACGGTAACGGCTTTGATTTGTTTATCAGACATATCGACTCCTTAACCTTCGCCAAGGCCTGAAGCGATAGCTTTACCAATCGATTCAAGTGCTTGTGCTGCATCGTCACCTTCAGCAACAAACTGAAGCTGGTGGCCGTGTTTAACGCCAAGTGCGATGACTTTCATCAAGCTCTTCGCGTTCACTTCTTTTCCGTCGCCATCTAGGTTTGAAACGCGGATTGTTGATTCGAATTTCTTCGCTTCAGCAACCAACATTGCACCTGGACGAGCGTGTAGGCCGTGTGCGTTTTTGATTTTGAAGACTGCGCAGTTGTCGTCGTCTTGAGACGCTGTAGAAACCGCTTCACCTTTTAGAAGGCCAATCACTTGCGCTGCGTCAGCGGCTAACAGTTGTTGCTGTTTACCTTCAAAAACCATCTTGCTTAGGTTTGCCAGAATAGATTGGTGCGCGCTGTTACAAGCGGCGAATGCTACCAATGCTTTAACTGGTGTGCCTTCGTATTCACAATGGTTCGCTGTTGAAACGAAAGATACGCCAGTGCGAGTTACACCTTTGTCGCTGCCCAACAACCACAGGCCTTGGCCTAGGTGAGTTGGTGTTTTCGTTACTAGGTCAGCAACGAATGCGTTGTCTGTGCAACCTGTGTTCTTAAGTAGGCCACCCGCAACGGCAGACATTTGAATCATGTCGCTTGCAGGGAACAGTAGCTGAACTAAAGAAGCGTCTAGGTCGGCTTCAAGCTGAACTTCGCCGTTAAGTAGGGCGATGATTTCGTCTTCTGATTTCGCTTGTTTTAATTTCTCTTCAACACCGTCAGCCGCTAGAACCTTAGTTAGTTGCTTAAGGATGCCTAAGTGCTCGTCAGATTTCGCTGCAATACCAATTGCTACGTAAACACGGTTGCCGTCTGCCCAATCAATACCTTCAGGGAAGTGGTGTACTGCAACGCCTGTCTCTTTTACTAGGCTACGCGTGTCAGTGGTGCCGTGAGGAATCGCGATGCCGTTGCCTAGGAACGTAGAGTTCTGGTTTTCACGGTTCAGCATTCCTTCAACGTAGCCAGAGTCCACTAAGCCCTTCGCGGTTAGGTCGCCAGCAATGTTCTGGATAGCTTTGAATTTGTCATCGGCCGTTTGACCAAGAGTGATGTCAGATTTTGATAATTTAAGCATGGTGCCTCTTTAGCGTATCGCTTGAGAATTTGTGTATCGCTACGATTCAGTCTAGAGCAAGATTCATGGAGCTCAATTCTTTGCTTACTCTTTGTTTTATCTTAGCTGAATCGGTTCAGCATTCAGTGTAAAAAAATTCAGCAAAGCCAATTCTGTTAACCAAAATAGTTTTGCTGCGTGTCGTAATTTCCGTTTCATTCATAACGAGAAGTTGAATCACGACAAATGACGCTCAATCCATTCAAAAGGATGATTGAAGTCACTTTTCAGATTTTGCTGAATCCTTTCAGCTTTTATACTGAATCGATTCAGCATATAATTCAACTAATCCAAGGATCAGAAGATTGGTTATATGATCCTACGCACAAAATACAGGTCACCCATATGACACTAGATGAGATTGCCAAACTAGCCGGTGTGTCGAAAACCACGGCCAGCTATGTGATTAATGGAAAGGCGCAGAAATACAGAATCAGTGAGAAGACTCAGCAGAAAGTAATGGCGGTTGTCGACCAGTATAACTACCGCCCAGACCATGCTGCTTCGTCGCTGCGTGCTGGGAATAGCCGTTCATTTGGTTTGATTATTCCTGACCTGGAAAACAGCAGTTACGCGCGTTTAGCAAAATTGATAGAGCAGAACTCACGTAAAGTGGGCTATCAAATCCTGATTGGTTGTTCTGATGATGACGCCGAAACTGAACGCAAAGTAGCGGAAGCGTTGGTGAGCCGTCGTATTGATGCTTTGCTGGTGGCGAGCTCTATGCCAGACGCTAACGAGTTTTACTTGAAGCTGCAAAACTCTGGCACACCCGTAATCGCGATTGACCGTCCGTTAGACGATGAACATTTTGCTTGCGTGATCAGTGAGGACTTTGAAGCCGCGTTTGAACTGACGCATTCAATCCTTGATGACAGTATTCACAGTGTTGGTTTGATTGGTGCACTGCCTGATCTGAACATTTCACGTGAACGTCAGTTGGGTTTTGAAGCGGCGAATAAAGCACATACTCAACAAACAGGGTTAACCGAAAACAAGCCGATGGTTGTCGGTTATGGCGAGCACTTTGACCGAGAATCAGGGCGTGAGATTTTTGAAGAGTGGATTGCTAAAGGCACAGTACCTGATGCGATTGTCACTATGTCTTATACCTTACTAGAAGGTGTGTTGGATGTGATGGTCGAAAAGCCAGAGCTGATCAGCCAAGTAAAGCTGGCAACCTTTGGTGATAACCGTTTATTGGATTTCTTACCTTTTAAAGTCCATTCATTGCCACAGCAATTCGAAGTGATTGCAGACAGCGCCTTTGCACTTGCTTTGAACGCGTCTGCTAAACGTTACCAAGCGGGTATTGAGTTAGTACCAAGAAGCTTAGTAAAGCGTGGCTAGCTCGAATTTTACGCTTAGCTAGAAGCCTCGCGTTTAGCTCGAACCTGTAATTAACTCGAACTCAGTAATAAGCCCATTTCTACAATGGCAACAATGCCGAGCAACAAAGCCAACACTTTCCAAAACTGGATTGGGTTTCGGTTTATCAAAGGTTGCTTGGCTTTGCTTTTCACCAAGCTTTGGTTTGGTGTGTAAAGGTCTGCGACAAAATCCCCTAACACTTGATGACGTTCGCTTGGCGATTCCGCGCAGGCTTTTTGTAACACTAAATCCACCCAACTTGGTAAGTCCGCTCGTTTCTGAGTTATGGGTTGGTATTCCCATTGATGGTGGCGAGATTGTTTAAGCGATTGGGCAGTCATTTCAGAGTAGGGCAATGCACCGGTTAGCATCTCATAGCCGATCACAGCGATAGAGAACAGATCTGAGCTGGTGGTCGCGCTGTTGTGCTTGATGGTCTCTGGCGCTATGTAATTGACCGCGCCTAATGGTGTGTCGTCTTTGTCGGTGAGCTCTCCCTCTTCAAGGCCTCTCACTAACACCGCACCAAGGTCGATGATTTTTACCTCACCATCACGTTGAATCATGATGTTTTCCGGTTTTAAGTCTCGGTGCACCATGTCTGCACGTTGTAATACTCGAATGCCTTGTGTGATTTTTTCTAGTATGTCGCGCACTTCATTGAGTGACGGCTTTGGATTGTCGTACATCCATTGTCTTAGGGTGATGCCTTCTACCCATTCGCAGATTTGATATAAGAATTGCGAGTTCTCTGGCGTCGGGTAAACCTTCATTACTCTCTTATTTTTCAGCAAGATCCCCGCCCATTGTTCATTAAAGAAAGCTCGAAGTTGCGAAGGGCTATCGTGATATTGAACGGAAGGGACTTTCAGCACGAACTCGGTTTGTGTATCTTTCTGTATTACACGATACACATGGCTTCTTGACCCTGCATACAACACCTCAAGTACCATGAAGTTGTCGATACTTTGCCCGAGCTTTAAAGCGGGTGGGATAGCACGTTTAGCCAGCTTCTCATGGAACTCAATCAGCGAAGGTTTAGGCAGATGGCTGACTTGCACAATCAAGCAGCTCACGTTGTCCGAGCTATTGTGGCTTAAAGCCGTGTTACAGATGGTTTGTGCCGCGTATTCGAAATCCGCTCCGGGTTTGTCGATGTGTTCCTTGAAGGTGTTGGGAGAGACAAACTCGTGCACGCCATCAGATGTCAGGATAAAGCAGTCGTTTTTCTTTATAGGTAGGGTTTGATAGTCAACGTTGAGTTGGTTGTCCATGCCTAAGGCGCGTGTTAGATAATGCTTCTGTCCCATATTTTTACGCGTGTGGTCGCGGGTCAGTTGGCGTAATTCTCCATCTCTTAGTAAGTAGATACGGCTGTCGCCCACGTGGAAGATATGCGCGGTGTTTGATTTGAGTATCACGCTGCTGAACGTCGAAACGAGGGCATTGTGGTTCACTTGTTGTGCGGGATGAATATTAGAAACAGACGTGTTGAAGAGCCAAGAATTGAGGGACGTTAAGACCTTTTGCGCCGAACGTTGGATGCTCCAGCTTTGGGGAGTTGCGTAATAGTCGTCGATAAACTGCATCACGCTGGTGTGACTGGCTTTCTGGCCGTGTTCACTGCAACTTGCGCCGTCTGCTATGCAGGCAACACTGCCTTTCAACTCTTGCTCTGCGCGAGTTTTTGGGTGTTTTACAATGATGGCATCTTGGTTTTCATCTCGTACGCCTTGATTCGAATAACCACCAAACTTAAGCGTTAACTGGTTGTTGGATTCTGGCGTGATGACTTGCCCTTGGCTGAATGAAATTGTCATAACTGGTCTTCTTCTTAACTGCTCTTCTTCCCGCTTCCTTGACAGAACATCCTAGGAAGAACAAAAGCCCTAGTGAACTTAGAGCCTTTGAACGAAGCACCTAGCATTGATGTATCCGCTAAGGTGCTTCCCCCGATTCAATAATATCAATGCTTCATAGTACAGACCTAGCTTGAAACATTAATCAGCGTGACACTGCCATCGTCGTTTATTTCGGCGATTTGACCGTTAGGCTCTTCCATGAACAGTAGAGTCACAAAGCCAAGTACCGCTGTTGCAGCAATCACTAAGAAGAAGGTTTGGTAGCTCACGAATGACAACACAGTTAGGTAAACTACTGCACCCACGTTACCGTAAGCGCCCGTCATACCTGCAATTTGACCTGTCATACGACGCTTGATTAGAGGAACCGTTGCGAATACCGCACCTTCACCCGCTTGCACGAAGAAAGAACACGCCATCGCCGCAACAACCGCTAGCCATACAGGCCATGTGCTGTCGACTTGACCCATTGCGAAGTAACCCACAGCAAGACCAATCGTTAGAATAAGCAGTGTTGGTTTACGACCGAATTTATCTGAAATCCAACCACCACCTGGGCGAGACATTAGGTTCATAAAGGCATAAGCTGATGCAACCATACCTGCAAGAACCGGTGTTAATTCAAAGGTTTCAGAGAAGAACAGTGGCAGCATAGAAACCACAGCCAGTTCAGAACCAAATGTTGCGAAGTACAATACGTTAAGTACCGCTACTTGCTTGAACTTGTACTGGTGAATCTCAGGCACTTCTTCTTTAAATACGTTCTTGTTTACTTTCCAAACTTGCGACACTTCGTACACGTAAAGTGCTGCTAAACCTGCATACACAGAGTAAACCGCCATGTCAGACAACATGTTGATGTTGCTTGGTGATAGCTTCCAAGTCAGTAGCGCTAAAGCGGCATACATAGGGATCTTCATAATAAGTAGGAAGAAAAAGTCACCCTTTGATGTCACTTCCATTGCTGTTACTTGAGCCGGTTTGAAGTAAGTCGAACCTTTTGGTGTATCTGACACGTTTTTGTAGAAGATAAACGAGAACGCTAAGCTCATTACGCCGGTAATACCGACCGCATAACGCCAGCCGTCTTCACCACCAAACGCTAGAGCGAGAGTTGGAAGTGTGAACGCTGCTGCTGCTGAACCGAAGTTACCCCAACCGCCGTAAATACCTTCTGCTGTACCCAGTTCGTTGTGTGGGAACCATTCAGACACAAGACGAATACCAACAACGAAGCCTGCGCCAATGAAACCTAATAGGAAACGTGCAATCGCCGCTTGAATGAAAGAGTCTGCCAGAGCAAACATGAAACAAGGGATAGAACAGACCGCGAGTAGCGAAGAGTAAACCAACCTTGGGCCGTATCTATCGGTTAGCATGCCTATTGCGACACGTGCCGGAATGGTCAATGCAACGTTGAGGATCAGGAGGGTTTTGATCTCTTCAGTAGAAAGACCAAGCGTAGTTTTTACCATTTGCAGTAGTGGGGCAAAGTTGAACCACACAACAAAGGTAATGAAAAAGGCCATCCAGCTTAGGTGTAAGACCTTCATCTTACCCGTAAATGAAAGCAGCGAAAATTTAGTGTTATCCATGGTTTAAATCCTTTAAATCTGGAAAATTACCCGGTTTGTGCACCTGCGTTACTTCCGAACTTAGAACGCTTTTAATGTGCATAAACCCTGTGCCGAAATTGCGCACGCTAATAAGCGTTTGCATGATGGTGTCGGCGGTTTAGTTAACTGGCGATAGCAAGTGGTGCGAGAACTTGAACTTGTTCTCCTTGTTTGCGAACTTCAAATTTCACGAGCTTGAGCTCAGGCTGTTCAAGACATTCGCCAGTTTCTAAGTGGTAATGCTGCTTGTATAAGGGTGAGGCCACGTAAGGTTCTCCGCTTAATGAACCAATTATACCACGTGACATCACATTCGCCTTGCCGATAGGGTCGTAATTAGAGAGCCCATAAAGCGTGTCGCTGCGCTTGCAGTAAAAAATAGCCACTTGGTTATCGTCTACTTTGGCGCAAATTCCCCCGTTTGGGGTTAGATCGCTGGTGCTGCATACGGTTGTCCAATTTTCCATGACTTTCTCCTAGTCTAAAATTGAGTTTTTATTTTTTTATTGATGAACCTGATGAACCTGATGAACCTGATGAAATTTATGAAACCTCAGTCACTTCGATTTGGTCTGCTTTAGCGAGCTTTTCATCGCGTTTTGAATCGGAAGAAGAGCTCAAGCTCGGCTTAGGAAAACGCTGCTCTCGTTCTTTGATGAATGACAGGCTAGTGTCCATTTCTTCGCTGTTGATGTAGTGCTGGAAGCGTTTCATCTTTTCAGGGTTTTCGATGGTGGTTTTCCACTCACACTGGTATTTTTCGATGTTGAGGGCGATATCGGCCTCAAGTTCTTCAGCAACGTTGAGCTTGTCTTCAATCACGACTTGCTTGAGGTATTCGATGCCGCCTTCAAGGTTCTCCATCCATACCGATGTACGCTGTAAGCGGTCTGCGGTACGTGTGTAGAACATCAAAACGCGGTCGATGTATTTAAGGAGTGTGGTTTCGTCTAAATCAGTGGCGAATAGGTCTGCATGACGAGGACGCATACCGCCGTTACCACAGATGTAGAGGTTCCAACCTTTGTCGGTGGCGATAACACCAATGTCTTTCGATTGGGCTTCTGCACATTCACGAGTACAGCCTGAAACCGCAAACTTGATCTTGTGTGGTGAACGCAGGCCTTTGTAGCGGTTCTCAAGTCGAATCGCTAAGCCAACACTGTCGTCGACACCGTATCGACACCAAGTGCTACCGACACAAGATTTCACGGTACGAACCGATTTACCGTAGGCGTGGCCCGTTTCAAAACCTGCATCAATCAGCTTTTTCCAGATGATAGGCAGTTCGTTAAGCTGTGCGCCAAACAAGTCGACACGCTGACCGCCCGTGATTTTGGTGTACAGGTCGAACTCTTTAGCGACTTCGCCTAAAACAATCAATTTATCTGGAGTGATTTCACCGCCAGCAATACGCGGAACTACCGAGTAAGTGCCGTCTTTTTGCATGTTGCCAAGGTAGATGTCATTGGTGTCTTGCAGCTCGATATGTTGATCTTCAAGGATGTAATCGTTCCAGTACGAAGCCAGAATCGAACCGACAGCCGGTTTACACACAGTACAGCCCAATCCGTTGCCGTGAGAATCTAACAGCTCGTCGAAGGTCTTGATTTTGTTGACGCGAATGATGTCGGTAAGCTCTTGGCGAGAATAAGCAAAGTGCTCACAGATATCGTTAGAGACTTCCACACCTAGGTTACTTAGCTCGCTATCGAGAACCTGTTTAGCAAGGGCAGAACAACCTCCACAACCTGTTGAAGCATTCGTGGTTTCTTTCAATGCAGCCATCGTGGTGCAGCCTGCTGAAACGGCCTCTTTAATATCGCCTTTGGTCACATCAAAACATGAACAGATCACAGCGCTATCAGGCAGAGCTTCAACACCCATTGCAGAGCCAGAATCATCGGCCACGTTAGGTAAAATTAGCACTGATGGGTTTTCAGGAAGGGGCATATCATTTTGCTTGATTTGCAGTAGCGAACCGTAGGCTTCTGCATCACCGACCAATACGGCACCGACAATTTTCGTGCCGTCAGCCGAGATGATCAAGCGTTTATAAACTTGTTCAATTTCATCGTTATAAGTATACGATTGAGCGCCTTCCGTCTTGCCGTGTACTTCACCAATACTGGCCACATCAACACCCAGTAATTTGAGTTTGGTGCTCATGTCTGCACCAGTAAATGAAGCGTCGCTCGTTCCGTCCGATAAGATATGCGCAGCCGCGATTTTCGCCATTGAATAGCCAGGGGCGACTAAGCCGAAGATCTTGTTGTCCCAAAGGGCACATTCACCAATCGCATACACGTTGTCGATGTTGGTTTGGCAGTGATCGTTAATCACAATGCCGCCACGTTCACCAATGGCGATATCAGAGCTGCGAGCTAAGGCATCTTGAGGGCGAATACCCGCAGAGAACACGATCATATCGGTTTCAAGGTGGGTGCCGTCTGCAAAGTTCATACGGTAGCGAGCGTTTTCTCCGTCGACTATTTCAGAGGTCGCTTTCTCGGTGTGAACCTGCACCCCAAGGTCTTCAATCTTTCTGCGCAGTAGCGCACCGCCACCGTCATCTAATTGTACGGCCATCAGGCGAGGTGCAAATTCCACGACATGGGTTTCTAAGCCAAGGTTTTTGACTGCGTTTGCGGCTTCTAAACCCAGCAGTCCACCACCAATCACCACGCCCGATTTGCTGCCTTTACTTGAGAGCTCAATGGCGTCTAAATCTTCGATGGTGCGATAAACGTGGCAGTGTTCTTGGTCGTTACCGGGAATAGGGGGAACAAAAGGGAATGAGCCGGTCGCCAAGATTAGCTTGTCGTAACTTTCAACGTGACCACTTTCAGTGATGACTTGTTGATTGGCGGTGTCTAGCTTGGCAACCTTCTGATTCAACAAGTAGTTCACGCCGTTGCTTTGGTAATATTCTTCACTGGTCAATGACAGGTCATCAGCGCTTTTACCATTAAAGTAAGCCGTCAGCTGAACACGGTCGTAGGCCAGCCTTGGTTCTTCACTAAAAGTAATCACATCAAACTCATCACTGTCTGATTGCAGGATGTTGTCGATAAATTTGTGTCCAACCATGCCGTTACCAACAACGACGATTTTCTTCTTGCTCATAATCCATTCCTTATTCTCGGCGCCACCATCACTAGCATCTAATTTCTAGTCGTTAGCAGATGAATACCGGGTTGAGATTCCACTCAATTCATAATCATCAAGAAAAACAAAAATGTTTTTTCTAAGTCTTGGTTTTTAGTGGAGCAAGGAGGATGCCAGATTACAGTTCGTTTATTTAAATAAAAATTTATTTATAATTTTCAGTGCCTTAAAAAATAGAGGTGGTACGCAATTACCCCTAAAGTGGTATGTAAATTTTTTGTTAGATTTATATAAATGAGCGTTTGTGGTGCAACTTTCTGCAAGGTGGTGCAAAAATTAAGTTTCGATCTTGGTTAAGTTCTGTTTGGTTCGTTGTTGATATTTGTGTTTTTATTAAGTTGTTGTTTTTAGATGAAATTATTTGCTATTCATCAGCTGCTATTAAGTGGCGTGTTATTTGCTTATTTTCAGTTATTACAATTATGGATAATTGAGCGAGAAACGGATGACCGATTCAAACAGCGGCTGGATAAAATCGACCTGTGCTTATTGTGGTGTAGGGTGTGGAATAGAAGCGAGACCGACATCGTTAGGAAAACTAGAAGTGCGTGGTGATAAAGATCATCCATCAAACTATGGAAAGCTATGCACTAAAGGGATTGCGCTCGGCGACACCGTCACGCCTTTAGGTCGTCTTACACAGCCTGCTCATATTCAGAATGAGCAAAAACAAGAGCTAGATTGGAACAGTGCCACTCAGTTGGTCGCAGACAAATTCAATCAAACCATCGAAGAATATGGGGCCGATTCGGTTGCGTTCTATGTATCTGGTCAGCTGCTTACCGAAGACTACTATGTTGCCAATAAACTGATGAAAGGCTTCATTGGTAGTGGCAACATCGACAGTAACTCTAGGCTATGTATGGCTTCAACTGTGGTCGGGCATAAGCGTGCATTTGGCGCAGACACCGTACCGGTATGCTACGAAGATCTCGAGCAAGCCGATCTAGTCGTGATTACAGGCTCTAACCTAGCATGGTGTCACCCGGTACTTTTCCAAAGATTAAGAGCCGCGAAACAAGCCAACCCCGCATTGAAAGTTATCGTCATCGACCCGCGTTATACCGACACTTGTGAAATTGCAGATATTCACTTGGCATTGGAATCTGGCTCAGACGTGGCGCTGTTTAACGGCTTATTGGGCTATCTCGACGATAACGACAAGCTAGATGCAGACTACATAGAAAACCACACTCAAGGCTTTACTGAATCGATTCGATCTGCAACTCAATATCGCTATACCGAATCAGGCTGGGGCGACAAAAGCGTTCCTGAGCTGACAGGGTTAACAGAGCAGCAGCTAAAACAGTTCTACAGTTTGTTTGCATCGAACGAGAAGGTGCTGACCATTTACTCCCAAGGCGTGAACCAATCGACACAAGGGTGCGATAAGGTAAACGCCATTATTAACTGCCATTTAGCCACCGGGAAAATTGGCAAGCCGGGCATGGGGCCATTCTCTGTAACGGGCCAGCCGAACGCGATGGGCGGACGTGAGGTGGGCGGGTTAGCCAATACTTTAGCGGCGCATTTTGAATTTGGTGATCCGCAATCACACCAAACCGTCAGCGAGTTCTGGCTAACCGACAGCTTAGCCACACATGCGGGTTTAAAAGCGATTGACCTGTTTGATGCCATGAATGAAGGCAAAATCAAGGCGGTGTGGATCATGGCGACTAACCCAGTTGTGAGTTTGCCAGATAGCGAAAAGATCAAAGCCGCATTAGAGAAGTGCCCATTTGTGGTGGTGTCGGATTGTATTGCCGATACTGAGACCACTCGCTTGGCTGATGTGGTGTTGCCCGCGCAAGGGTGGAGCGAGAAGTCGGGCACCGTGACTAACTCTGAGCGTCGAATCTCACGCCAACGCCGTATATTACCAAGCCCAGGGGAAGCCAAACCCGATTGGTGGATATTAAAAGAAGTCGCGCAAAAAATGGGATTCAAAGAGCAATTCGAGTTCCGCCACGAAGGCGAGATCTTCAAAGAGTATTGCGAGATGACAGCGCTCGGCAATGAAACAGGTAAAGAGCGTGACTTGTGCTTAATTGGACTCACGCAACTGGATGAGAAAGGTTATGGCGAACTCACTCCACAGCAATGGCCAGTATTAGAGTATCAACCAGAGATCATTGAGCAGCGCATGTTCACCAATGGCGAGTTCTTTACTGAATCAGGCAAAGCGCAGTTTATTGCAGTTGAGCACGACAAACCGATTGCCGATACCAGCCTGGAATTCCCGCTTATCATGAACACAGGTCGAATCCGAGACCAATGGCACACCATGAGCCGCACAGGCTTGGCGGCAGGTTTAGGTGAGCATACCCCTGAGCCTTTTGTTGCGATGCACCCAGATACCGTTTCAGAACTGAACTTGGATGAATTTGGGCTAGATGCTTTCAACCACGCGACTATTAACCCTGTGGTGAAAGTGCGCAGCGCACAAGGGGAGTGCCAAGCGCGCTTAGTGGTGACCAAAGAGATGCGCCGTGAACAAGTCTTCATGCCGATTCACTGGAACGCACCCACCGCCAAAGACAGCAAACCATGCGACCTAATCTTGCCTCATACCGATGCCGCATCAGGTCAGCCAGAATTCAAACATACCCCAGTGATGGTTGAACCGTGTGGCTATCGCAGCGAAGCCGCACTGGTCAGCGACAAAGTGATGGACTGCAGTGGCTTTGATTACTGGGTTCGCCAAAGAGTGGAGGGCGGTTTTCTGTATCGCATCTCATCATCTAAGAACCCTATGGAGCTGGTTATTCAGCTTGCTAATACCCTCGATGCCTTGCCAGAACCTAACGCAGAAGCGATTAAATCACTCCATTACCACGGCAATAAATCATTCAAGAACTACGGCTCTGCCAAGCTGGGTCAGTCTGGCGTAAAGCAAGCCTTCGTGGTGAACAGTAAGCTCGACCATCAAAGCATCGATTGGCTGGTGGAATGCCTAACCCGAGAAGCCGATGAAGAGTTCGAAGCCGAGTTTTTGAGCACCATGGCGAAGTAGTTACTACCTCCCGCTCATCATACCTATAGCAAAAACGCCGACAATCATGTCGGCGCTTTTTTTGTTTGAGAATACAACTTCCAAGATACAACCTTCATAGCCTGAACTGCGGTTTACTCACATATTGGGGAGTTTTCTGCATTTTGCCGGAACTATATGGAAAATTTCTGCTTTTCGTCATGTTTGATACAAAGATAAGTAGGTAAGATGATGTTATTAAATGAGTTATTAGACTAAGTGCAGCGAGTCTTGGAAACTAGACAGAATTGTTTCAGGGACAAAATGCAGAATTATTCTGTCTAATATAGCTGTTATGAAACACAGGAGAGTTACGAGTATATGAATTTACCAATGTCGAGCAGTGTTCTTTTCGAAGATGATTATTTAGATGAGTTCAACTGTAACTTTAAGCGTAATTTTGGGCTTGAGTTGGCTATCCCAAAAGATTTCATCGGAATTGACACGGGATTGGTTCTATATTCTGACAATACTCGTAAATGCATTGGCAGTAGAAAAATATGGTTCCAATTCAAAGGAATTGAGGCAGGTAAGAAAACATCGGATCGTTATGATACTGATTCTTACATTACGGCAAGAAATATAAAAATGACACACATTAAGTACTGGGGGACCTTCGGAGAGCCTGTGTACCTAACAGTGTATAGCCAAAAAGATAATAAGTTTTACTACATCGATTCAGAGCAAATTCAATGTTTCTACGACGCTAGTAAAACTCAAGTAGACATCCGAATTGAAAAAAGTGCGTGTCTCGATAATGAATTCTTTGAAAATCAGCGATCACTTGCCCCGTCGGTTAGAGCAGAAGCAACATATAGAGGCAGAATTTTAGCGATAAATCTCAACCCTTTAAGAAGTTCAGTTTCTATGTTGAAACCTGAAGTATATAAAAATCTGATATTGCGGTTACTCAAGTGTCACAACTTTATTGAATCAAGTAAATCGTCTATTTCAACGGGTGAAAGAGTAGACGGGATTTTACTAGACCCATTGGAGACACCGATATACTGGACAATCGGTTACGCGCATTCTGATTCAATTTTTCGAGACAACGGTAAATTTGAAAACACTAGTGGAGAGCTTGAAGTCTATATCGTTCCTGACATTAGTGATTTTGACTTTGAGGGGCTACCAGTTGTACCAAAAGATAGAAAGGCTGTACTTTTTTATAATGACGAAGAGTCTGACATATTGTTTGGACAGTTACGTTCAAAAAACATACTTCCAATCTCAAATCACTCAGTGACTTACAATTTAATTTTGTCGCCTGTCTTGTTTAATGAGTTCAAAACGGACGTCAAATGGGCGACTATGAATCCACTGGTAAGTGTTTCATAACAATGCATTTAAGAGTGATTCGCAACGCTTGGCGCTTTCGCTTCGCTCAAGTATAGCCAAGCGCCGCTCACACCTTAATGCGGCTACATGGATTCCCCCGGTTGTCAAACATCCGCTAAACTTATGTTGATGGGTTTTGGACTGCCGCTCTACATTCGGCCTACTTATCGACGATTCGCATACGTCGTGGCCCTGATGACTTTGCGCGACTGCGGTGTCTTATTCGTTAGATGACATCTAGTGTGTCCGCCGCATTAACAGGCTCTCCGCAAGTGGTCTTAACCTATCTCCATCATTAGCGTCTGCAATGACCCGGTGGGTTTAACTCTTTATGCTGCTTAGGTTTCTACTTAAGCAGCATAGTTTTCATATTCTGTTTGATTGTGTAAAAGCGACCATATAATTCGTGCGTTCTTCGCGGCCAGTGCCACTATTGCTCGGTTCATTCCTCTTCGTTCTAGAACGCCGCGACACCACTGACTTAACTTATCTTGCTTGTCGCCAAGGTTGGCAATCACGGTCCTTGCGCCATGAACTAATAGTGTTCGTAAGTATTTATCACCGTGTTTGGTTATTCGGCCTAAGCGAGGTTTTCCTCCTGTGGAATATTGCTTTGGTACGAGTCCTAGCCAAGCAGAGAAATCACGGCTTTTATCAAATTGAGAACCATTGCCTATCGAAGCAAGTATCGCAGTAGCGGTTTGCGGCCCAATACCTCGAACTTTCATCACTCGTTGAACATTAGCGCTGACCTTAGCAAAAGAGTCGAAGATTTGTTCAGTATCGGCGATACGTTGATTCAACTCTCCAAGGTGGTGATAAGCATCGGCAATCACCGTTCTTGCGAGATGTGGCAGTTCATTTTCTGCATCTTCAAGCATTAAGGGAATCTGTTTCATCAATGAAGAGCGACCAACGGGAATGATCAACCCGAACTCAGAAAGTAGGGCGCGCATGCGATTCATAAGCGCGGTGCGTTCACGAACCCAATGCTCTCTCATTCTATGTACCGATAGGATGGCTTGTTGCTCTGGTGATTTTACGGGCACAAAGCGAGTGGATGGTCGCTGAACAGCTTCGCAGATAGCTACTGCATCATTAAGGTCGTTCTTCCCTTTAGTTCGATAAGGAACCACGTATTTAACGGCCATGATGCGGTCGTCATGCCCAAGTTTATTGAGTGTTCTTACCCAATAATGTGCGCCACCACACGCTTCAACGCCTATACGCATGAGTGGCATATTTGCTATTGTAGTCAGTAGTTTAGAGCGAGTTACTGACTTATGAAGTATGACCTTACCATTTTGGTCTACGGCATGAAGACTGAAGTGGTTTTTAGCTAGGTCGATACCGCAGAAATAAGAATAATCAGACATGGTGCCTCCGATGCATTTAAGTACCACATAAGTGTGGCAGATCCTCGGTAGGGGGAATCCATGTCATTCGTTGATACCGCAATCAATCATCTAACCTTTTCATAGCTTTACGGTAAACATCGCTACGTTCGCGTTTTCCGTTTTCCGACTGCTAAGACGGTTACAATGATGACATCGTCTTCAACTTTGTAGACGAGACGGTAGCCCGATTGGCGCAGCTTAATCTTATACATGTTGTCAGCTCCAGAGAGTTTTGAAGCCGGAACATGCGGGTTATCTAAACGCTCGATTAGCTTTTTCTTAAATTGTTGTTGAAGCGTTGAGCCAAGCTTTTTCCACTCTTTGAGTGCACTCTTTTTAAAGTCGAGTTTATAGGTCATCAATATTTACCGAAATACTCTCTTCAGATTCACGCTCTTTCGCAATAGTTAGTAGTTCAAGATCTTCGAGTCTGTCCATCATCATTTCGTACGCTTCGGCTGGTACGCAATAAAATGCTGGCTCATTTCGGTTCAGTACAGCAACAGGTTCACCGTAAGCACTAGTTGCAACTTTCATAGGGTTAGCTTTCAACTCAGTAATGCTTGCAGCAACATCGGCTAAAATTCTAGTGGTCATTTAATAGGTCTCTTAAGTGGTCTTTATTTTGGTCATTTTAGCCTCAATCAAGCGGTATAACAAGTTGCTTAAGAGTGATTCGCAACACGTGGCATTTTTACTATGCGTTGGTTTATGTGTTTAAGGTATTATGCGGAGGCTAAGGTATTGGTTTGCTCACACCTTAGCAAGGCGTAAAGTGTCGATATCTTGGGATAATAGTTCTAGATATCTAATTCAGAATAGCTGCGTAAACCTTAATTTAGAGGCTCTTGAACCATGGTATTACTTATAGTTTGGTTGGCTATTTGGGTTTCTTCAGTCAAGCCACTTGCTTCTGTCGCCCGACGAACATACCGCATTAGAGTACAAAGTAGTTCGAATGGTTGGAAAAGTATTTTGTTTTCTATATTGGCTCACCTTACCTTTGTTCAACTATTTAGCTTTCCTGTAGATAGTTGGTTTTACTGGGTACTTCCAGTACTAAATGTTTTGTTTGTTATGCACATGCTCTTGCTCTTGGATTTGGTTCTAGATCGTTATAGTGTGGTTGATACTTCACGTTTTACCCATCGTTCAATTGCACCTTTTTTGGTGTCATGTAGTGCATTTATTGCAATGCTTTTCTACTCAGCTTATCTCAATGATGCAATACTGAGGGGAGTATGTATTGCTGCTCTGTCAATAGGTTTGACAGGGTTTCTAGTAACTTATAGAAATGTAAAATAGGGTCATACAGCTAACAGAGTATTTTAGGTTGATAAGAATCAACCCAACCAAAGAGGGCGCCAATAACGGCGCCCTTTGTATTAGTTGGCAACGCTGTAAGTGTCGTAGTCGCGCAGTAAGAAGAGTGCGACACAGGCTGCGAGCATTGGCCAAGAGGCAAAGAACAGAAGGTTATTGAACGGGTCCATGTATTTTCCAAAAGAGGCGAAGGTTGAGCCTGCATGCAGGACTAAAATCGCGCCGTAAGTGTACTTCTTCCACATGCCTACAACGAACGCGCCTAAAAAGCCGAGCTGTGCGACACCCATAGCCATTATTGCGTTGTTGGAGATGTCGATGCCGTAAAAACCAGACAGCACCTTTGTCGCGTGCTCTGGTACCAGAATCTTATCTAAGCCCCAGAACAAGAAGACGATAAAAATGCCGATTCTCAGCAGTAGTAGGCTCGTCGCCAGTTTGGTTTGAAGTGTCTTTTCCATGATATTCCTTTTATGCACTCAACGATGCGATGAATTAAATGTTCATCAAAGGAGACCCATAGCCTTCGCGTTTTCTTTCGCAGTTTTTCAGTGGCTTATGTAACAGGAAATGTCTGGTTGGTTTGTTCCTCAACGTTATCGGACTCAAAATGCTGCTGCCTGAGTAAGCTGACAGTCAGGTTTATCGGCATCGGCTTATAAAAATAGAAGCCTTGGATATAGTCGACACCGAGCTTAGATAAGATTTTCACTTGGGATTCATACTCGACACCTTCGACGATGACTTGCATGCCTAAGGAGCGTGATAGTTGAAGCATGGACTCTAGCAAAGGGAGACCAAAGCTGGATTCGTCGGATATGTTTTTCACAAACACGCGATCGATTTTGAGAATGCTGAACGGGAACTGTCTTACGAAATCTAACCCTGCGTAGCCTGTACCAAAATCATCAATCGCGACTCTGACGCCCCTGTTCGATAGCTTGGTTAGGTTGTCTCTAATTTTGACCATGTCGGCATCAGAACATTCACCATCTTCGGTTACTTCAAAAACCACCTGTTTGAGAATCTCAGGGTGTCTTTTAAAGATGCTGATCACCTTGTTAGAAAAGTTACTGTTAGACACTACGTTGCGGCTGATGTTGACGCTGATGTACTTTGAGTCGAACACATCTTGATTGCTTTTCAACGTCATTAATACTTTGCGCAGCACGAAGTAGGTGAGCTCCTCAATTAAGCCTAAGCTTTCAGCAAGCGGAATGAAAATAGCCGGGGAGACGTTACCTTCAATTGGGTCGTTCCATCGTAATAGTGACTCACAGCCGACGATCTCATTGGTGTTTTGGTTAACGATAGGCTGCATGTGAACATGAAGGTGTTGGTTTTTTAGCGCACTTGAAAGCGAATATTCTAAGCTGCGTTGGCTCTGCTTTTTATGCTTGATGGAAAGGAGAATAATGGTGGTGATTCCGGCCATCAAAAAGCCAAACCATAAATAACTCAACATGAAGTGAAGATAAAACTGATACCCAATGTATGAGGTGATGGTCAATGGGTAGGTGTTTGATTGTATCCGCACCTTGGCGATTGATGAGTCAATATCGGTAGGGTGGATATCTCTTTTGATCACTTCAACTTTGGCCTGTATTCCATGGCTGCTGAGGTTTGTTTCAACAAGGTCATAGATGAAGTGTGGCGGAATCATCAGGCTCACTCCGGCATCTTCTTTGTTCGAGAAAATGAGCATGATGGACTGAACTTGCGTGATGGCCGAGTTGGAATACGACAGGGTTGTTAAATTCGGGTCGTCATTGAGTCGCTGCCTGATGGTGCTGTATAGGCGAAATGAAACGTCACCATCGGTGGTTGAACAGTAAAATCGGTTCTGTTTATTGAATACCGCTGCTTCTTTTACCCAATCGGCTTCAAAAACGTTTTGTCGAAGCTGTCTAACGATCGCGTCGCAAGACTGTTCAGGTCTAACTTCAGATAAAAAACGGTCGAACCTTGATTGGATCCTTTCTAACCTAGTTTCGACTAACCTTGATGTGTCTTCGGTTAATGTTTGGTAGTGATACGGTGTAAAAGGAATGAGCATTGCCATGGAAAAAAAGAAAGAAATGGCAAAGTAAAATGAAGTCTTGGCAATGTTTTGGTACTTGATATCCATAGTTGGAGAAGCGTTACCGATTTATGTGAGCATTCGATTTAATTTATAAAGTTAACGATTACGTAGCAATATAAATAATTAATATTGTGAATGCAGGCACAAATTATTGATATAAATAATATGTTTTCTAGTTTTACCAGCAAAATCTTGATGTTATCTCGTTTATTTGAGTTGGCGAGGCGTCATTTTTGATGATTTATGCGGATAACAAATGCTTATATCCTGATAAATTTTATTGTTATTTGCTCTGGCTGAATGAGCTGAATGAGCTGAATGAGCTGAATGAGCTAAATATTGAGCCACGTTTAAATAAATAAAGTCACGACACGATTCGTTTTGGTGGTGGCAGCATAAAGGATGATTATGACAAAACTGATATCGGCACTCATAGCGGTGTGCTTCTCATTCTCTGCGTTGGCCTACGAAGGTGTTGTTGATTGCGAGAATGCGATGAATACCATCGAGATCAATCACTGTGCGGCAATTGAGTTGGAATCTGCACAAGCGGAACTGGATAAATACCTTGCAGCCAGCTTTGAGCACAATGTTTATGATGCTGAGCTGGTGGCGTCAATTAAGAAGGCTCAGGAGAGCTGGCAGGCGTACATGACAGCACATTGTGATTCTGTGTACACCCAATGGCGTGAAGGTTCTATTCGAGGGGTTATGGCGCTTTCCTGCAAGATGACGTTAACCAAGCAGCGCACGCATGAGGTGTGGGAAAACTTCTTAACTTATATGGACAGCACGCCTCCGGTTTTACCAGAGCCTAAATTAGCGCCGTAGGCAGGTTTAAAATACGTACAGGACTGTGCACCTGCTTCAACCTTTGGCGGGCGAATAAGAAAGCGATAGGGGATTGGCCTACTCTTTCGTTCTTAGTTCTTAGTCTCCAGCTTGAAGCATTACAGCTTGAAGTATTACCTAGCAAGGAATCGATTGTGAACAATGTCAGTATCACGCTTATTCAGCTTGAAGTTGAATACAAAAACAAACAAAAGAATATGGATTCGGTCTCTGATCTTTTGCAAGCGGAGCCGTCAGTCGGTGATATTACTTTACTGCCTGAACTGTTCACGACTGGGTATATTTTTAACGAGGCTGAAGAAATTCACGAATTGGCTGAAGACTTCGCCGACAGCAGTACTATTGATTCATTAACTCAGCTTGCAGCGAAGCATCACACCTTGATTGTTGCTGGTATTGCCGAGAAAGATAGCGGCCAATATTACAACAGAGTCGTGGTTGTGGATGCTTCCGGTTTACGACACAAATATAGAAAAATCAGTCAAACCAAATTCGATAAGCAGTATTTCTCGAGAGGGGAGGAACGCCTCTCGTTTGAGCACAAAGGCTTAAAGTTTGGTGTCGCGATTTGCTTTGATATTTGGTTCCCGGAGATCATGAGAGGGTATCAGTCGGTCGACGTTATTCTTCACCCTGCCAACTTCGGTGGGCATCATAGTTTTGCCATTGCTCAAGCGAGAGCCTTGGAGGAAGGGTGTCACATGGTTACTTGTAATCGCGTCGGGCAAGATGTGGTTAATGCGTTTACCGCGACATACTGTGGTGGTAGCCGAGTCTACTCACCCAAAGCGGAGTTAATGACTCAGCTCAACGAAAGGCAATCGGTAGAAACCGTAAGTATTCAAGATCTCTCGATTGCGCCGCAATACAATGGCGTTGATGTTGAAGATGAGATGCAGCAAATCACCACTCTGTTAAACTGTTAAACTGTTAAACTGTTAAACCGTTAAACCGTTAAATCGTTAAATCGCTAGAACAGAGACTAGCGCGGTATAAGATCGAAAAACGCAAGGTGATTAAGCCTTGCGTTTTAGCTTGGGAGCGAAGCGTTCTTAAGCTTGATCGTTCATTTGATTCAGATGCTCGACTGAATGGGCGTTTTTCATCCGCTGAGCTTGATGGATATTGACCATAAGGCGATTGAGCAGCTTTTGCAGTCGTTCAATATCCGGCAATTGTTGATTTTTGGCTTCGACTTCTAGTTCCAATGCCTGCTTAGAAAGCATGTTAAGGCCTAAGTTTAGTGACATGCCTTTAATGGAGTGCAGGGTGCGACAAAGTGGCTCTAATTCTTTATCTAAATAGTATTCGATGACACGATCAACCGACTGTTCGAACTCAATAATGGTTGAGTCGATGAGTAAGCTGAACCCTTCCGTGTCGTCTTTCAGTATGTGTATCACTTCTGAGTGGCTGATCTCTTCTTCCGTTAACCTCAGCGTTTCAATAGGCTTACGATGAAGCTCGACAATATTTTCATTCTCACTCGAACCTTCGGCTGCGGTTTGTTTCGGTAATCGACTTGAGAACTGTTGTAGGGCGTCGAAGAAACTCTCTTGCTGCAGAGGCTTGGTCAGAATATGGTCGACACCCGCCTGAATAAAGTTGTCATGCGCCTCACGGAATACATCGGCCGTGTAAGCGAATATCAAGGTATCTAGTTTCAGTTTTTCGCGGATGTGATGCGTTGTTTCGACCCCGTTCATTTCAGGCATATGATTGTCCATCAAGATAAGGTCATATTGAGTAGTTTTAAGGCGTTCAATCGCTAATTTTCCGTTCTCTGCATGATCGACATGATGGCCGAGTTTTTCACAGAAGCCTTGTGCAACAATGGCATTAATACGGTTATCTTCCACCAACAGGATACTTAACGAGTCATAACTGAGAGTTTCTGCATCGACTGTATGGGTAGCGATGTCTTTCGCTTTGCTTTCTTGCCATGTGATAGGCAGGGAGACTTGGAATTTTGTACCAAGCCCAACTGCACTGGTTAATGTGATTTCTCCGTTCATGAGGTTGACTAGGTTCTTGACGATTGCGAGGCCAAGCCCTGTTCCGCCAAACTTCCTTGTTGTGGAAGTGTCTGCTTGTTCGAACGAATTGAATACCTGCTCGTGCTTATCTTTCGGGATACCAACTCCGGTGTCTGTTACCGTGAGAATCAGTTGATTGTTGGGGCGATTGAGGTCAGCTTGAATGGACACATGACCTTCTTTGGTGAATTTGGTCGCATTGCCGCCCAAGTTGAACATGATTTGACGTAGCCTTGCACAGTCTCCGACGAGTTGGATGTTTTTCGGTATGTTATTTTCGATCAACAGGCGAATGCCTTTTTCATCGGCTAAGGGTTTTAGAGCGCTGCATACAGGCTGCATGACTTGAACAAAATTAAAGGGTGCCACATCTAGCTCAAGCTTGTTTTCTTCGACTTTTGAGAAGTCGAGAACGTCGTTGAGTATTGTCATCAAGTGGTGACCAGAATCGAGAATGATGTTGATGTTCTCTTTTGTTTCGGGTTCTTGGGTCTGGCTTGCAATGATTTGAGATATTCCAAGAACGCCGTTCATTGGCGTTCTGATCTCGTGGCTCATGGTAGACAGAAAATCGCCCTTAGCTTTTACTGCGGCTTCAGTTTTGGTTCGTTCGGCGATTAGCTCCTGAGTTTTCGCTCTCATTTCACTGTCATTACTGATCAAATTGTCTGTCATTTTTTGAAAGCTTTGTTTGAGATGAGCGATTTCGTCTTGGGTGTTTATATTCGAACTCAATTCCAGAGTTGCAGCACCTTGATCCAAATGGCCAGCGGCAACTTGGTTAGTGGCCTCAAGTAGGGTGTGTAATCTTCGATTAATACGCTTTGACGCCCACGCAGCAACAAGGAGTGATATGAACACGGAAAACAGTGTTCCGAGGATTAATATGTAGCTGGTTTGATTGGCTGAGTTCTCCGATTTTTCGACCCTGGTAATAATAAGTTTTTGTTCAATTTCAATGAATTGAGCAATCTCTTGGCGGATCTCGTCAATCAATTTTTTTCCGGTTTGCTGCTGAGTGAGGTCGATGACACTTTGTATTTCAGCTTCGCCTTTATTGACAAGGCTGCGTTGATTGATCTCTTTCTCTCCAGACTGTTTCAGCCATGTTTTATGAATATCATCGATTCTATATAGGCGTTCTACTTGAGGTGGGTTATCACTCACTTGATTCGCAAGGGTTTGGAGTTTTTGAGGCCATACATCAAGAGCTAAATGGTAGGGTTCTAAAAAAACAGGATCACCCGTGATCAAGTAACCACGTTCAGCCGTTTCTATGTCGACTGTTAAGCTGAGAAGTTCTTGAGCCCGAGCGATGGCTTTATGTGTGTGTACAACCCAATTATTGTCTTTTACAACCGTTCGGGTGTTTTCATGGACAGAAAAAGCCACGATAAGCATCAAAGCGATAGGAATCAAAAAGCTGACTAATAGCTTTTTCTGTAGGGATATATTGTCAAACCAACCCGCGATCATAAAACAGCGCTCTCCATGTCGTTGTTATTCACTGTTAGTGTAGATGATCATTAGTCGTTAAGTGCGCAAATAGTTGCTGAGTGCGTAAATACATACTTTAGCGTGTAAGTTTCGCATATTAACGGCATTTTAGGGGTGATTAAGCGGCGTTATTATGTTTCAAAGACAAAAAAGCTAGCTCAATAAGCTAGCTTTCAACGGTGTGATGAGTGTGGCGAGTATTAAAGCGCTTTTACGCTGCTTCGTTCAACAAGAGTAGGTTCAAGTTCAACGACTTGCGGATAAGCATCTGGAGTTTGTAATCTGCTCAAAAGCGTATCCACTGCGGTTTTACCTAAACGATGTTTTGGCTGGTGGACAGTGCTTAACGCGGGTGTCATGTACTTCGACAGGTGGATGTCATCGTAGCCAATGATAGACAGATCATTCGGAATCGATGTGCCATCTTGCGCCGCAGCGTGAATCACGCCCATCGCCATCATATCGTTACTGACGAACAAGGCAGACGGCATTTCGCCACGAGTTTTCAATGTCTGATAAGAGTCAAAACCACCGTCACATTCAAAGTTGGATTCAACAATCCACTTAGGGTTGATCTCTAAATTGGCTTCTTCCATTGCTTGCTTGAAGCCTTGATAACGAGACGAAGCTTGATTACGGTGCAGTGGGCCAGTGATACAACCAATTTGAGAATGACCGTTATCTATCAAGTGCTTAGTTGCCATGTAGCCACCTTGGTGCGAGTTGTCTTGGATCTTATCGCTCGCAAACAACATAGGGCCCCAATCCATGACTACAACAGGCAGTTCTGGGTAGCGCTCGAATACATCGATATGTTCGCCTTCAAGGGTAGAACACATTAGCATCAGGCCATCGACTCGCTTTTGCAGCAAGGTATCGATAGAGGATTTCATGCGTTCGCTATCGCCTTCGGTGTTACACAAGATAAGGTTGTAGCCTTTTTCGTAGCAACGACGTTCCACACCTTTTACCACTTCGCCAAAGAATGGGTTGGTGGATGTGGTCACTAGCATTCCCAAGGTTTTGGTTTGCTTCATTTTCAAGCTGCGAGCCAATGCAGAAGGCGCATAGTTGAGTTCTTTAGCCGCATTGTTAACACGCTCAGCAATCTCTTCACTGACAAAGCGTGATTTGTTGATCACGTGGCTCACGGTAGAAGTCGAAACCTTTGCGAGCCGTGCGATGTCTTTCATTGTTGCCATAAAAAATCCTTGTGAGAATAACCTTCCACGTTGGGCGATATTCTGCCTGAAAACAGGGGCTTATTCTTGTTATTTGTTGTTACCGAATTTGAAGGCTAACATCCGTTAACCACGGTTTAGCTCAGAAGTTAGGCCTTCAAATAGGTATCAAACTAAGCAGACAGTAGCTCTGCCAAAAACGCATCGGTTTCAGCACGGCTTGGAATCGACGTTTGAGCACCAAAGCGTGTCACAGAGATAGCAGCTGCAGCATGAGCAAATTTAATCGCACGCTCAAGTGGCATATCTTCAAGCAAGCCTGTCACCAACGCGCCGTTAAAGGTGTCACCTGCGGCAGTTGTATCTGTTGCTTCAACACGGAAACCTGCGATTAATTCACCTTCGCTGGCTTCATTGCCTTGACCGCGATGACTCACCCACACGCCTTTCGCGCCTAGCGTGATCATTACCGTTTCTATGCCTTTAGCATGCAGAGCCAACGCAGCCTGATGAGCAGACGCGTTGTCCGTCACGGTAATGCCTGTCAGCACTTCTGCTTCAGTTTCGTTCGGTGTAATCACGTCAACACAAGCAAGCAGTGAATCCGATAATGGACGAGCAGGAGCCGGGTTTAGAATGACTTGCGTGCCACTCTCTTTTGCTACTTTCGCAGCGTATTCAATGCCTTCAATTGGCGTTTCAAGTTGAGTTAGCAGGTATTTGGCTCCGCGAATCTTCTCTAGATGCGGCTCGATTTGATCGCAAGTCAGCTTGTCGTTCGCTTCCGCAGAAAGACAGATGCTGTTTTCACCCGTTGCGGATACTTGGATCATCGCGATGCCAGTTGGCGTGTTGTCTGCCACGATAACACCGTCGATGTTGATGCCGTCTTTAGCGAAGTCTTGACGAATGTTGATGCCGAATGGGTCGTCACCGACACAGGCGATGAAGCCGATATCTGCGTTTAATCGCGCAGCAGCGACTGCTTGGTTTGCGCCTTTACCGCCAGGGATGACCTGATAGTTACCGCCAATCAAGGTTTCACCCGGACGAGGGAACGAAGGAACTTGCAGTACGTGGTCAGCGTTAACGCTACCTAAAACAATCAGTTGAGTCATGATACGAGCCTTATGATATATCGTATTTGAAAATGCATGGGTCTTTCTCATGGTGTTAAGTGCGCTCTCTTTTGTGAGCGGAATGAGAAACAGCGATGCACTGTCGGGGTTTGCTTTTGTTTGAGTCAGCGAGCCAATCAAAGCAGGGAGATAGGGAACTCCCTGCTTTATATCGCGTTACCTAGTAACGATTACTTAGCGATGATTTTTAGAGGTACTGGTACGTACTCGTCTACTGTTTCGCCTTTCAGTACTTTGTCTGCCATTTCGATACCTAGAGAACCGATTAGGTCAGGTTGTTGTGCAACTGTAGCGCCTAGTAGGCCGCGGTTAACAGCAGCGATGCCGTCGTCTGTGCCATCAAAGCCAACGATCATCACTTCTTTACCTGACGCTTGAACTGCGCGAAGTGCACCTAGTGCCATTTCATCGTTTTGAGCAAATACTGCTTGTACATCTGGGTTAGCAGCAAGCAAGTTTTCCATTACGTTCAGACCTTTAGTACGGTCGAAATCAGCAGGTTGGCTTGCAAGAAGTTCAAGGTCGCTGCCGTTTACTGCATTCATGAAGCCTTCACCACGTTCACGAGCTGCAGAAGTACCAGCAATACCTTCAAGTTGGATTACTTTCGCTTTTTCGCCCACTTTTTCCATGATGAAGTGACCTGCCATTTCACCACCGATTACGTTATCAGAAGCGATGTGGCTTACTACGTCACCACGGCTTGCACCACGGTCTAGTGTTAGTACTGGGATGTTTGAACGGTTAGCCATGCGAATTGCGTTAGACACGGCGTCTGAATCTGTTGGGTTGATCAGGATTGCCTTAACACCACGAATGGTTAGATCTTCAATGTTCGACAGCTCTTTGCTTGGGTCGTTTTGAGAATCAAGAACGATAAGCTTGTAGCCTAGCTCTTCAGCTTTCGCTTCTGCGCCATCTTTCATGGTTACAAAGAATGGGTTATTCAATGTAGATAGAACGATTGCCATTGTATCTTGCGCCTGTGCAGACACAGATACCGTTGTAGAAAGAAGAGCAGCCGAAATAAGAGTCGCTAATTTTTTCATGGTGTAAGTCCTTTGTGTAGGGTGAGCTAGGAGGTGAGTCCTAACTCGTAGTTACATTATTTATAGATTCTAATATTTTAAGGTAAAACAAACTGTTACTTTTATTAAACTAGAGTGTTACTTGTATTAACCTAGAGTGTGAATAGGTTTTATTTGTTTTTGTTGTCGACCAATACTGCCAGAAGAATAACCACTGCTTTTGCAATCATCTGGTAGTAAGAAGATACGTCTAGTAGGTTTAGGGCGTTGTTTAGGAAGCCGATAATCAGAGCACCAATCAATGTGCCCATGATACGGCCACGACCGCCAGCTAAGCTTGTCCCGCCAAGAACTACGGCTGCGATAGCGTCTAGCTCATAACCCATACCTGCGGTTGGTTGAGCAGATGACAAACGCGATGCCACGATGATGCCTGCCACTGCAGCTAGCAGACCACAGATTGCGTAAACACCGATTTTTACTTTGTCTACGTCGATGCCTGATAGGCGAGTTGCTGATTCGTTGCCACCCAGTGCGTAAACGTAGCGACCAAAGCGTGTGTGGTTAAGTAGGTACCATACTGCTGCGAATACCACGACCATGATCCATACTGGAACCGGTACACCCATTGCGTAGCCAGTACCGAACCAAGCGAATGCGTCTGCTGTGTCTGTGAAGCCTGTTGAAATAGGACGACCATCTGTGTAAACCATGGTTACGCCGCGAAGTAGTGTCATGGTGACAAGCGTTGCGATGAAGGCTTGAACCTTACCCTTAGCGATAATCACACCACTAATCGCACCTAATGCTGCACCTGCTACAAGAGCGGTTGGTACTGCGATCATCACAGGGATTTCCATGCCAATCATGCTGGCTGCGAACGCACCACAAAGCGCCAGTACAGAACCAACACTCAAGTCGATACCCGCGGTTAAGATAACCAGCGTCATACCTACAGCGATAATTGCGTTGACCGAGGTTTGGCGCAGAATGTTTAGGATGTTGTCGACAGTAAAGAAGTTCGGGTTTAAGAAAGAAACGACAACAATCAGGAAGAGCAAAGCAATCAATGACTTTTGATCAATCAGCCACTCTTTGCTGATTAACGGTTTTTTCTTTGGAGCTTCAGTTGTTTTGCTCATGGTTTTAGTACTCATGCTGCGTCCTCGTTGATCTTTTTACCGACCGCACACGCCAGTAATAATTCTTGGTTTGCTTCTTTAGCATCAAATTCACCGCTTACACGGCCTTCATGCATCACCATGATGCGGTCACTCATTCCTAACACTTCTGGCATTTCAGATGAGACTAAAATGATGCTCATGCCGTCGGCTTTAAATTTATTAATGAGTTGGTAAATCTCTTTTTTAGCACCGACATCGACACCGCGCGTTGGCTCGTCGAGAATCAGTACTTTTGGTTTGGTCATCAAGCCCTTAGCGATAGCCACTTTCTGTTGGTTACCACCAGAAAGGTTGCCAATAATCTGTTCGCGCGTCGGGGTTTTGATGTTGAATAGCTTGATGAAGTCATCTACTGCAATCACTTCGTCTTTATGTTGGATTTGACCGCTCTTTGTTAGTAGGTCAAGTGAACATAACGACATGTTTTCTTTAACAGAAAGCCCTAGAACTAAGCCATCGCCTTTACGGTCTTCAGAGATGTAAGCAATGCCATTGGCCAAGCCGTCTTTCGGGCTTACAGGGTTGATGGTTTTATTTTCTAGGTTGATGACGCCGCGTTCACTTGGAAGGGCACCGTAAATCACTTTCATCAGTTCAGTTCGGCCAGCACCCATTAGGCCAGATACACCCAGGATTTCACCGCGTTTTAGCGTAAAGCTCACATCGTGAACACCAGAACCCGTCAGGCCAATCACTTCAAGACAAGTTTCACCATGGCTCTGGCCGATACGTGGATATTGTTCGTCTAACTTACGACCAACCATCATTTCGATTAGGCCATCTTCGTCGGTGTCTTTTACTTCACACTGACCAATGAACTTACCGTCACGCAGCACTGTGATGTCATCACAAATCTCGAAGATCTCTTTCAAACGGTGAGAGATGTAAACAATGCCACAGCCTTCATCGCGCAATTCGTTAATCACCTTAAACAGAGATTCAGTTTCGGTATCGGTTAGCGCATCGGTTGGTTCATCCATGATGATGACTTTAGATTCAAACGATAGGGCTTTCGCAATCTCTACCATTTGCTGCTCACCAAGGCTCAACTGACCTAGAGGCGTTTTCGAGCTGTGTTTCACGTTAAGGCGTTTAAGTAGCTTGTCTGCTTCTTGGTACATCTCGTTCCACAAGATACGACCCATGGTGCCCGTGATTTCACGACCTAAGAAGATGTTCTCGGCGATGGTCAATTCAGGGATTAGATTCAGCTCTTGGTGAATGATGCTAATGCCTGCTTGTTGAGAATCACGTGGCCCTTTAAATGCAGCAGGTTTTCCTTGGTAGGCAATAGTGCCGCCGTCCAAGTGGTAGATGCCTGTCAGCACTTTCATAAGCGTTGATTTACCCGCACCGTTTTCACCCATTAACGCCATTACGCGTCCTGGATAAACGTTGAGGCTTGCCTTATCCAGTGCTTTCACACCAGGGAAGGCTTTCTCAATTGAGCTAAGTTCTAAAATGGCTTGAGTCATGTCGGTTCCTTTACTCGGGGCCAGTTGTATTTGATTGTTCTGTCTATGTATTGTTTTTGGTTCAGTGATGACACTGAGCTGTCGTTGCGTTTTGCTTGAGCTAAAAGGTTACGCCAGCTTGGAAAATAACATTTGCGTATGGTGTGCATTCACCGGTGCGAATCACTGCACGGCTTTCATGCGTTCGCTGTTTGAATTCTTCATGAGTGATGTAAGTAATAGAAAGCGATTTGCCACAACGTGCTTCTTCTGTCTTGATTAAATCAATCAGCGCTGCGTGGTGCTCTGGGCTTACTTTCGCAAACTCTTCTGCAATCACAACGCCTTCGATTTGAGATTCATCCAGCATGGTTTTTACCGTTTGCTGAAAGCTTGGGACACCGTGAGTCAAAGCAAGATCAATACGAGTTACGTGGTCTGGAATCGGCAGGCCCGCGTCACAAATCGTGATTTCATCTGTGTGGCCAAGAGTCGCCACTAGGTAAGAGAGTTCAGAGTTTATTAAAGTACTTTTTTTCATATCACGACCTATCGAAAAATAACGCTTGATGGGTTGAGAACAACTCAAGAAAAGCCATCGAAACGTTTCGATAGTGATAATAGTGTCTGATTTATCATTTGCACGTTTGATTGTTTTAGAGTGTGATAATGATCATCGAAACGTTTCGATGGGGCGTTTTTTGGTGATCTTAGTCACCGCCATTGATTGCATAAATCCTTTTACGTGGGTTCAATCGATAGCGCATATCCGAACTTACTAATGGTAATGATCTGGACGTTGGATGCTCTTAATCGCGCGAACACATTGCGTAGGTTATAGACTACGTTTGCAAGAACATGTGGTGACGAGAGTTGCCCGTCCCAACACACATCAACAATATGCTCTCTTGAAATCGGTCTTCCCACATTTTCCAATAACAAGCAGAGCACTGCTAATAGGCGAGGGCGCAAAGTGATTTTGTTTCCTTGCTGGTTGGTAATCGTTCGAGCGTCGATATCAATGATTAAGCCGTTGAAGTCTATTGTGTGGTTCATCGTGTTTTCTGTTCGTCTTATTCTAAATTGTGGAGATTGAGCAAATTGGCCTGCTGTTGGAGCGGGTAATTATTTAAGTGTGCTAATGGTCGAAGTGGGCGGGTTAACTGACACGATCAGTGAGCCTATTACTTTTAAAGCCGAAGACAATACTTACCGATTAATTGCTGGTTACAAATTTAACCGCATTGTTTCGGTTGAAGCTCAATACACAGATTTTGGTGATATCGCCCTGAAAACGAAATCTGGTAATAAGGTTTTCACTTGGACACCTCAAATCTTTTCGGTAACGGCGAACCTCGGTTACACGTTTGATAATGGCATTCGTCCATTTGGCACTATCGGTCTGTCGACTATTGATCTAGACATGAAGCTTGCTGATGGCTCTCGCCCTTCAGGAGATGGTTTTGATGATTCGGGAGATGGCATCCGTATGGGTGTTGGTGTTGGATATACGCCACCTACAATGTCTTCGTTGAGCTTTCGCTTAGCGTACGAAGCCGATGCTTTTGATATCGAAGATTACGAAAACGGACACAAGACAGAAGATACTGTTGTTCTGGATTCTTTCTACTTAGGCGCAATGTACACATTCTAAGTTTCATACTTTGCTAAACGGTAAATCGGTTTCTAAATGGGGCGTCGGTTAGCTCAACCCGTTTAGCTAAAGTGGAAGGCCGCAGTTTTTGACTGCGGCTTTTTTATGTTTAACTCTAGGCTTCACGAATATGAGCGGTAACAGACACGATGGCATGGTCCGTACTGAATTGGTCGTGTTCAAAGCTTGGATTGGTGAGGTGATGGTCTAACACTGTGTAGCTAGAGATCTCCATCAAACTAGACGAGTTCTGACAATCAAACTCGTTCGACATCAAAATGTAGTCCAGTACAGACCCAGATGCGCCGTAGTAATGGGTTGGCTTACGCTGTTCAAGCAAATCTTCTTCATGTAGCTGATGGTAAAGATCCCAGCTGTCTTTTAATCGAAAGTGGGATAGCCAATGCTTGCTGTTTTCGTCTCGGTTGATTGAGTAATTCAACAGCCCTTTAAACTCATCATTAAACAGTGGCTTATTAAAGTCACCCATCAACACAACAGGTTGCTCGGTTTGGTAGCGTTGGTTGGTGATGTATTGATACAGCATCTGAGCTTCTAGACCGCGTTGGACACTTGATAGCCAAGAGCCAAGCTGTTCTTGGTGAAAACGAGTGAGCGTGTCACTTTGTGGTTTTGCACCTTGCTGAGTGTTGTCCGCATCGACAGATTCTGCTTTTGGTTCTGTCGGACGTTGTGATTTGAAGTGCACCACATAACAGTCGGTTGAACCTAAATGGGGTAACGTAATCGTCGCGTGAACAGGTGTTCTGTTGAATGAGAATTTGTCGCCAAGGTTGAATGCTGTCAGTAACGTCGAATCTGGCGTAACAGGCTGAACGTTTTCAATAGGGTAACGGGAAGCAATACCAACGACAGGTGAGGTGTATAGGTAATCATCTTCAACGTGTGCGCTATCGACCACTGCAAAGTATGGATAACCTAGGTCGTTCATCAATTGCTCTAAAGACTGCGGGCTAAATATCTCTTGGAAGCCAATCACATCGCAATCTAATGAACGAATCGCTTCAGCCATCCAATGTTGCTTCTTCTGCCATTCTTCGAAGCTGTAGATGTTCTCAAAATCATAATAAGCATTCGGTGGCTCGAGATAGTTCAGAAGGTTGAACGTTGCGAATGTTATTTGGTTTGGTTTGTTCAAAGTGTCATTCCATTTAGACCTAGGCTGCAAGGATACTCCAGTAAAAGTATAGTTTGTTGATTATTTAGAACCTAAACTTCAATTAGAAGCGAATCAAAGGAAATCTAAGCTGTGGAGGCTTGTGTCATTCAGGCTAAGCAATCAAAGCTCACTGCATCCAATAACTTCGAGTGGTGACGAGTAATTTGTAAATAAACCGTCAGAGATAGAGTGCTGATGGTTTTATTAGTTATTACATGATGTTAGATTTGAACCTATACTTGATTTAACGGCATGCATTCAAAGCCGATAAATCAACTTGAATATAGAATTCATGACATTTGAAGGGAGAGTCAAATGGGAACAGTTTTTCGACGCAAAGCCTCGCAACGCACTCAGTTTTTCAGGTTTAATTTGAAGTCATGTGCAATCATGTTGCCGCTTATTGCTTTACAACCCTCCGTTACTTACGCTTCTGAAACCCAATCAACTCCTGCTGTCACCGTTATTGAAACCACACAACTGGTTGGTTTTGGTGAAGCAAAATATCCAGCCGATTTCACTCACTTCGATTACGTTAATCCTGATGCGCCAAAGCAGGGCAAAGTGACCTATGGCAGCATAGGTACGTACGATAGCTTTAATCGATTCGGTTCCCGCGGCGTTGCTGCAAGTTATACCGGAGAGATTTACGATACCTTGATGTTTTCTCCGAGTGACGAGATTGATGCGTACTATCCATTGATCGCTTCAAAGGTTCGCTACTCCAGTGATTTCACTTGGATGGAAATCGACATCAACCCAAATGCTAAATTCCAAGATGGCGAGCCTATCACTGCGCATGATGTTGCCTTTACTTTTGACAAGTTCTCAACCGAGGGCGTGCCTCAGTATCGTGTGTATTACAAAGAGATTAAGTCAGTAAAAGCGGTCTCTGATTTGGTTGTTCGTATTGAAATGAACAGTCCAAACCGCGAAAAACTGTTTAGCTTCGCGCAAAGCACTCGTGTATTGCCGAAACATTTCTGGAAAGACAGAAAACTGTCTGAGCCGCTAAGTGAACCGCCTGTGGGCAGTGGCCCTTATAAGATCATCAGTTATAAATCGGGTCAAAGTGTGACCTACGGTTTAGATGAAAATTACTGGGCTGCGGATCTGCCTGTTAACGTTGGCCGTAATAACTTTAAGCAAGTGCAATACGATTACTACCGTGACGACACCGTAATGCTGGAAGCCTTTAAAGCCGGGGAGTTTGATCTTCGAACCGAGAACTCGGCGAAGTTCTGGGCTAACTCTTATACGGGCGCGAACTTCGATAAAGGCTACATCATTAAAGAAGAGATCAACCACGAGAAGCCTGAAACGACTCAAGGTTTCGTCTTCAACATTCAATCACCTGTGTTCTCGGATCCTAAAGTGCGTGAAGCGTTAACCTATGCGATGGACTTTGAGTGGATGAACAAGAACATGTTCTATGGTCAGTACAAACGTACTCGCAGCTACTTCCAAAACACAGACTATGAAGCGAAAGGCTTACCAAGCGAAGCGGAAGTCGAGTTGTTGTCTCAATACAAAGATCAGATTCCACCGCGAGTTTTCACCGAAGAATTCCAACCACCCGTCACCGATGGTAGCGGTCGTATTCGTAGCCAAATGCGTACCGCTTTCAAATTGTTGAAAGAAGCGGGTTGGGTGCTGAAAGACAAAGTCATGACCAACGAAAAGACTGGCAAGCCGATGTCATTTGAGTTGTTGATTTACAGCCCAACCACGGAACGTATCGCAACGCCGGTTCAAAAGAACCTTAAGCGCATGGGTATTGAGATGAAGATCCGTACCATCGATACCACTCAATACATCAAGCGCTTGCGTGATCGTGATTTCGACATGGTTTCGTCGTCATTTTCCGCAAACCCTTATCCTAGCCCGAACTTAATGATCGTTTGGAACTCTAACTACATTGATTCTACTTACAATACTGCAGGTGTTATCGATCCAGTGGTTGACGCGTTAACAGAAGAAATTGCGCGTAACCAACAGCACCCTGAAAAGCTTCTTACACTAGGTCGTTCACTAGACCGAGTATTGCAGTGGAATTTCTACAACATCCCGCAATGGCACGTTGGCGAGTATCGCGTAGCAATGTGGGACAAGTTTGAGCGTCCAGATGTATTGCCTAAATACGATTTAGGTATCGATACATGGTGGATTTCAGAAGAGAAGGCGGCTTTGCTTCCTGAAAAACGTCGCTAGGAGTTAGTTAGCATGGCCGCGTATATATTTCGACGTTTATTGTTGGTGATCCCCACGCTGTGGGCGATCATCACCATCAACTTTTTCATCATCCAGATAGCGCCTGGAGGCCCGGTAGAGCAAGCTGTTGCTCAATTAGAAGGGCATAACTCTGGCATTATGGAGCGTTTTTCTGGTGGTGGACAAGAAGTTGATTTAAGTGAAAGTGATCAAGCGTCTGCCAGTGGCTATAAAGGCTCACGCGGGCTTGATCCTGAAGTGGTTGAAGAGATCAAAAAGCAGTTTGGGTTTGATAAACCGATTCACGTTCGCTACTTCGATATGTTGAAAAACTACGCGACCTTTAACTTTGGTGAAAGCCTGTTTAAGGGTGGTAACGTGATTGATTTAATCATCGAGCGTTTACCTGTCTCCATTTCCTTAGGGTTGTGGAGTACGTTAATCATCTATGTGATTTCGATACCCTTAGGCATTATGAAGGCGATACATCACGGCTCTCGCTTTGATATTTGGTCGAGCGCGGTGGTGATTGTCGGCTACGCGGTGCCGGGCTTCTTGTTTGCGATTATTCTGATTATCTTGTTTGCAAGCGGTAACTACTTCAGTTGGTTCCCATTGCGAGGGCTTGTGTCGAGTAACTTCGACCAGCTCAACTGGTATCAGCAAATTGGCGACTACTTCTGGCACTTGGCGTTGCCCATTTTCGCCATGGTTATCGGTGGATTCGCCACGCTCAGCATGCTGACCAAAAACTCCTTCCTTGATGAAATCAATAAGCAATATGTAGTGACTGCGAGAGCGAAAGGCTTGGACGAGAGCAGTATTCTTTATAAGCACGTTTTCCGTAACGCCATGCTGATCATTATTGCGGGTTTCCCAAGCGCATTTATTAGTATTTTCTTCACGGGTTCTATGTTGATTGAAGTGATGTTTTCACTCGAAGGAATTGGTCTGCTTGGCTTTGAATCAACCATTCAACGTGACTATCCCGTGGTGTTCAGCTCTCTCTATATCATGACCTTGCTTGGCTTGGTGCTGAGCATTATCTCCGACCTGACGTATACCTGGGTTGATCCTCGAATTGATTTTGAAGCGCGTTAATGGCGAACGAATAACAAGGTATTGATAATAAATGTTTAACAACCCTTTAGCTGAAGCTCGTTGGTTACGTTTTAAAGCAAACAAGCGTGGTTTTATCTCCCTTTGGATATTTACCATCTTGTTTGGCTTGAGCCTGTTCGCTGAGATCATTGCCAATGATAAACCACTCTTGGTTTCTTATGATAATCAGTGGTTTGTGCCTGTTATCAATGAATATGCCGAGACGGAGTTTGGTGGTGAGTTTGAAACCGAGGCCGACTACAAAGACCCGTATGTTATCGAGCTCATTGAAGACAACGGTTACATCGTGTGGCCAATCATTCCGTTTAGCTACGACACAATAAACTTCGATATTTCAGGTGCGGTGCCATCGGAGCCCGATTCGGTGAACTGGTTAGGGACTGATGATAAGGGGCGAGATGTATTAGCTCGTATCATTTATGGTTTCCGTATTTCCGTTCTATTTGGTTTTATTCTGACCATTGTATCGAGCGTGATTGGTGTCGTGGTTGGCGCAACACAAGGCTACTACGGTGGCTGGGTTGATCTATTCGGACAACGCTTCATTGAAGTCTGGTCTGGTATGCCGACCCTGTTCTTGCTGATTATTTTGTCGAGTTTTATTGAGCCGAATTTCTGGTGGTTGCTCGGGATTATGGTGCTGTTTAGTTGGATGAGTTTAGTCGGCATCGTGCGAGCGGAATTTTTACGCTGCCGAAACTTCGATTATGTGCGAGCCGCGCAAGCCATGGGTGTTGATGACAAACGTATTATGCTTCGTCACATGTTACCTAACGCGATGGTTGCATCGTTAACCATGATGCCGTTTATTCTTTCAGGCTCGGTGACCACACTGACTTCGTTAGACTTCTTGGGCTTTGGTCTTCCTGCGGGTTCGCCTTCGTTAGGCGAGTTGTTGGCGCAAGGTAAAGCTAACTTACAAGCGCCTTGGCTTGGCATTTCTGCCTTCGTCGTGCTTTCACTGATGCTTACGTTACTGGTCTTCGTTGGTGAAGCGGTGCGTGATGCTTTCGACCCGCATCAACAGAAGTAAGGATAGGTTATGACTTCAAATACAACGCCTGCTTCTCCGGTTTTGACCATAGATAAACTGTCTGTCGGTTTCGGGCGAAAAAACTCGATAGAGCAAGTGACACAAGATGTCTCTTTAGAAATATACAAAGGTGAGACACTTGCTCTGGTAGGAGAGAGTGGTTCAGGCAAATCGGTTACCGCTAATTCAGTATTGAAACTGCTGCCTAAAGGCTCGTCACATTACTTAAACGGTAAGATTAACTTCTCTGGCACCGATATTCTGAGTTGTTCTGAAAGACAACTGCGCGGGATTCGTGGTGGTCGCATCGGCATGATCTTTCAAGAGCCCATGGTGTCGCTGAATCCGCTTCATAGAGTCGGAAAACAGCTTGTTGAAACCCTCGCGATTCACCGAGGTATGAGAACCAACAAAGCGCAAGCCTTAGCGATAGAGTGGCTATCCAAGGTTGGCATTCGCTATCCTGAGCAAAAGATTTCAGCCTATCCGCACGAGCTATCTGGTGGAGAACGCCAGCGCGTGATGATCGCGATGGCACTGATCAATGAACCAGAGCTGCTTATTGCTGATGAGCCGACAACGGCTTTGGATGTATCGGTACAAGCGCAGATCCTCGACCTTCTAAAAGACCTGCAACAAGAGCTCGGTATGGCAATGCTTTTCATTACTCATGACTTAAGTATCGTTCGTAAGATTGCCGACAGAGTAGCGGTAATGAAAGATGGTCGCTTGGTTGAAAGTAACGACTGTCATACCCTGTTTAACGCGCCTGCTCACCCTTACACTCAAAAACTTATTAACTCTGATCCGAAAGGTTTGCCCGTTCCTGTGTCACCCGAAAGCAAACCGCTACTCGATGTAAATCAACTTCGTGTTTGGTTCCCGATCACGGGCGGTTTATTCAAGCGCACCATTTCTCATGTTAAAGCTGTGACCGACATGGAGTTCACTTTGAAGAAAGGGCACTCAATCGGTTTGGTTGGCGAAAGTGGTTCTGGTAAATCGACGACCGGTATGGCGATACTTAAGCTGGTAGATAGTGAAGGGTCAATCACCTACTCGAGTGAACAGCTTCAAGGTTTAGATCGAAAACAGATGCTTCCGTTTAGAAGCCGTATGCAAGTAGTCTTTCAAGACCCGTTTTCTGCGCTAAACCCGAGAATGTCGGTCGCTCAGGTGATTGGCGAAGGTTTGTTAGTGCATCAACAATTGGATGAGCACGAACTCGACCAACGCATCTGTGACGTAATGAAAGAGGTTGACCTCGATCCTGAAACGCGTCACCGTTACCCAAATGAGTTTTCTGGCGGTCAAAGGCAGCGTATTGCGATTGCTCGTGCTTTGATTTTAAAGCCAGAGTTTATCCTGCTCGATGAACCAACATCGTCATTGGACAGAACCGTTCAAGCTCAAGTATTGGATTTGCTGAAGTCACTTCAAGAAAAGTATGGCCTGACCTATTTGTTTATCAGTCATGATCTGAATGTCGTGAAATCCTTGTGTCATTACACCATCGTCATGAAAGCTGGCGAGGTAATAGAGAAGGGCGACACTGAGACTTTGTTTGGTAATCCGCAGCATGAATATACTAAGCAGTTGGTGAGTCTTTCGAATGTTGGTGGTGTTTTATAACGCAGAGGGTTTGTTTAAAACAAATGGGCTCTGGTTGAATTCAACATGGTCATTTCGTTGTTTTAAGATTACACTGCGCCCAATATTTCAGAAGTACATATTTAGGTAGAGGTCACCATGGACCAAGAACATTACGAAGACGCTGATTACGAAGGCCAAGAGCTGGGCGAAGAAGGCGAAGAGATTGAAATTGAAGCAATTGGTATTGATGTTTCATCACAGCCAATCGAGCTCTACAAAGTGTTTAAAATTGCTAACCTAGTGAGTGGTGGCGGTGAAGCTAAGCACATCATCTCTGAAGGCTACGTAGCGGTAAATGGTGAGCTAGAAACCCGTAAGCGTCGTAAAATGTACGATGGCGACTTCTTTGAATTCAACCAAGAATACTATGTAGTGGTGTGTGATCAGCCAGTACAAGAAGAATCAGAAAAGCCGAAAAAGAAAGAAACGCCTAAAAAAGAGAACAAGGCGAAGAAAGGTCAGTCTAAAAAGGATTCTAAGAAGAAGGAATCTAACAAAAGCAAAGCAGAAATGCTAAGCGCAAAGGCTGAACCAAAGAAAGAGAAAAAAGAGAAGAAACCGAAAAAGAAAGCGGATACGCCAAAGCCAACACGTGATGACAAAAGCGGCCGTAATTCGATTGAGTTCTTCTAAGTTATAGCTCTAACCTACTGATCTAAAGCTATTCTTTCAAAACGCAAGCAACCTTAGACTTAGGTTTACGTTAAGAAAATATCAAAAGGCTCACTATTTAGTGAGCCTTTTTTGTTGGTGAAATTTAGCTTCTGGTCTAATTTCCTTTTTGATGAGCCACAAACTCTACAAACCTATCCCTGAGTGGGTTGTCACTCTCTCCATTCCAGATTAACCCGACAGGCCAAGTCGCGTGTTCACCTTCTAACGCAATGAATTCCACATCGGTGTTACTAATGTACTGCGCACTGCTGGGTACAATGGTGAAACCGATATTGGCAGAAACCAAGGCAAGTAGGGTGAGAATATCATCGGCTTCTTGTGCCTTGGATAGGTCGATATTATTGGCGAGGCAATATTGTTGGATCTGCTTGTCTAGCCCGGGGCCACGATGTTGGGCGAGCTTTAGATAAGGCCAGTTCGATAGTTCAGATATTGCCTGACTTGGGTTAGAACTCAACTCGGGAGCTTGCTTGATAAGATCTTTGTGTATCGCGACCACAAGCGACTCATTGAAAAGCGTTAGGCTTTCTAAATTCGATGATTCTGGTATCCGATTGAAGCTGATATCGAGATCATGGCTCAATAACTCATCCGTCTGCTGCTTAGAAGGTGTGGGCTTTGTTTCCTAATTGGATCTCAGATAGAAACGGCCAGTATGGGTGATTATTAGGCTATTTCTATCGTTTTAGGCATACCTAACCCTGTGAGCTTATTCAACGCTTTAATCATGGCGTAGGTTTCACCAACCTGAGCATTATAGTTTCTTAAACTTAATCGCCCACCAAACAGTGTCTTTACACGGAACATAGCCGTCTCTGAAAGTGACCGTTTATGGTAACCGTACTTCTTTTTCCAATGTTTATTTGAGCCGTATAATTTCTGGCAAGCTACCGCCAGATTACGGGGGTGACCTCGTAACCAAAAAGCAGCACCTTCTCTCGGTGGAATAAGTGGAACAGCTTGTTTAATACGTATTGCTTCGTAGCATTGTCTTGTATCGTAAGCTCCATCACCAGATATCTCATTGATTCTACGACGAGTTTGATTCAGTAAATTAGGAAGAGCTTCACCGTCAGTGACATTCGATAAACTTAACTCAGCCGCAATGATTTCATGAGTGCCAGTGTCTACGGCTAAATGGAGCTTACGCCAAACTCGACGCTTCCCGTCAGTACCATGTTTTTTTACTTTCCATTCACCGTAGACCTTTAGCCCTGTTGCATCAATGGCTAAATGCTGTATTGCGCCTCGGGTCTTTGTCTTGAATGACACATTAACCGTTTTGGCTCGTTTACTGATGCATGAATAATGAGGACATGACAACGGGAGTTGAGCGAGTTTGAAAACAGAATCGATGAATCCTTGTAACGCTCTCAACGGCATCGCGAATACTCGTTTAACCATGAGGGCGGTCGTAATGGCTAAGTCACTAAACAATCGAGGTCGACCTCGTTTACCTTGCTTGAGTTGCTTCCACTGTTGAATCGCTTCCTCATCAATCCAGAATGTCAGTGAACCACGATTGATTAGGGCTTGGTTATATTGTTTCCAGTTAGTTGTTCTGTAGCGAGGCTTTGGCATTGCTCTAAGTATGTGAGTGAACTTAGATGATCTGATCGTAGCTTTAAGCATTAGTTCCCTGATTTAGGAAACAAAGCC